>CAYZZN010000010.1:296-10966 GCA_964483165.1 uncultured Candidatus Saccharibacteria bacterium | reverse complement strand
TCATGAAAGTACCGGCTCGCTACGATCCTTCCGCCTCCGAGGTCCACGGAATCTTCGTAGTACATCTTGCCGACGGTAGACCATGGATTGGCCGGCATGCACCATTTCATCCCGCCGTTGGTGGAGTTGTTGTTCACCCAGATGGTGCATTCAACCTCCCAGAGCTGGCCGCTGACATTCTCCTGTTTCATCAGGACATGCTGACCACCAGCAATATTTGTCCACCCGATGTGGACGAGGATGGTGATCTTTTTCCTGACCAAGGTTTCGTAGATCTCTCCGGCCCACTCGGCGGCATTGGTGATGCTTCCATCACCAATAGCGTCTGTTGGAGGAGTGCCTCCGATGAAGTCCCAAATCACTTTGGATTGGGCTTGTGCCGGCTGTACCAAGAAGGCCAGCCAGAGCACTACTGCAAGCAGTAATTTGTTCATAGCTTTCCTTTCTTTTTTCAAGGTTCAAAATTGTTGTTTTCTAGCCTATTTTCTAATTTTATCTTATCACATTTGAACCCATTTGTCAATATACGGCTAAACTAGGCCTTATTAGAGCCATTGTAGGGGTGATTATCCACAGGTTATCCCGAGATGGGCATTCGAGCCGTCTAGGCTGCTTTTTGGAGAATATCTCGGACTGGTACAAGATCAGATGACCACGCTGTGCCGTCGAACCATTCAAGACCTTCGAACTGTAATTTGTATGTGTCGGAGGGACGTTGGAGTGAGCCGAGGTAGATATATTTCATGCCGGAATTTTTCGCATATTCGATAGCGCGAATCATCATGCCGAGACCCATGTCTTTGGGTGCCGTATTCAAATCATAAAAAGGATACGAATAGTGAAGCAGAATTTTATTTGCGTAACAGATCGCATAGCCGGCGATTGCTTTGTTGAATTCATATTGAAACACCGCGCTGAAGTTGCTCTTGTTCGAGTCCGTCATCATTTCTTTGATCTTGTTGGCACTCATGATTCCGCGGCCATATTTCAATTCATAGAAATCTTTGCCGAGCTTGCTGATCGAGAATGCATAATTTTTCATGGGAACTATAGTCGGGTTCATTTCAAGCCCGTCAGTTTTTTTGAGAATACGTCTGTTCTCGCTCGTCAGGCTAAATTTAGATAGATCGATGCGGACGGAGCGCGTTTGATGCATCACCCCTTTGCCGATACGAGTGAAGACGTAGCCGGCGGAATAGAGATCAGAAATGTTTTTCTCTGAGAAGTCTGTTATTGTTTTTTCATCCCAGTGGAGGTAATTCATTCCGCTATTGTTCTAATGGAGTGCCAGCCAGAAGCCGAACACCACGAAAATAAAGTGCACCACCCAGAAACGCATGACGGTCTTCTCCTCGCTCCACCCCTTGAGTTCGTAGTGATGGTGGAGGGGGGCCATTTTGAATATCTTGCGGCCAAAGAGGTAGCGTGAGATGACTTGGATGACGACGGAGACGGCTTCGACATAGAACATGAATCCGATGAACAGGAGGGGGACGAGTTCACCGATCGCGAGCGCATTCACGGCCAGAAGCGCGCCCAGTCCGAGACTGCCCACGTCGCCCATCATGAAACGAGCCGGTTTGATATTGAAATACGTGTAGGCTACGAGCGCGCCCGCAACCGTAGCGTTCAGGATAGCAACCTCGCCGAATCCATTGATCCACGAGAGGATGGAAAGTGCGAAGAATGTGATGATAAGCATGCCACCGGCGAGACCATCCATGCCGTCGGCGATATTGACGGCATTTGCGGTGAACATGACGATGAAGATGACCAGGGGCACGATGAACCACGTCAGATCAAAACCGGTGGGTATGAATGGGACATATACATAGTGCCAGGCGGGTCCGAGTTTGGTGTAGATCCACCACGCCGCGACAGCTCCGGCGATGAATTGGAGGATGAGTTTCTCGTGGACGAATACACCCTTGCTTGTGCGCGATCCGAACCATACAGAGAGGCGCTTGAATGCGCTCCAGGGGAGTGTGATGGTATACCACATGCGCATGCGCCAGTCCTTGTGGATGCGGATCAGGTTCAGAACATGGCCGAGCTTGCGTGAGCGGCGCTCAGAGCCGTAAATATTGAGAAGATCGTCGATGGCTCCCAATGCCGCTGACATGAGGAGGACGCCGATAGGTACATAGGTGAACGAACGAGACCAATTGAAAAAATACGTTATGGCGGCGACCGTGATGACTACCAACAACCCTCCCATGACTGGAGTCGTCGCTTTGTAGGCATGAGAGCCGAGGGCGACGAGCTCACTTTTCGGACCTTTGATGATCTTGAAATAGTATAAAAAACGAATGAGGAGAGGTGCCCAGATATAAGCGAGAATGGCTCCGGAGAGGCCGAAACCGAGGATATACGCCAGGTCGGCGGTGCCTTCGAGGATGGTTATCATGGGAACACAGTATCACGAAAAAGCGCTCTGCGGCAAGGTTATAACCATCTCAACCTTCTCACTTCCGTCTTTGATTTTTTTGCACGAACACAGATGCGATTTGCATCTCCTTGTGCACTATTTTCAATCCATACTTGTTCGGTTATGGGCGCATTGATATCAGTAATTTCTATCGTGCCTTGTTTGATGCCACTCCCGTACACACCGTCTTCGGGATAAGCGATCGCGTGCGAGTAGTGGATTTTGTAGGGAATGAAATTTTGATACTCGACTTGGTGAATGACAAGGATATGGTTGCGATCATGTTCGCCGGTCTCCGCGAGCATAGTGATCATGTCGCCCGGTTGTATTTCTTTGATGAGGATCACCTGACTATTTTTGTCGTCAGCGAATGTTCGGACGCCGATGGTGCGTACCGGATGAAGCGATGCGGTCAATTTTCCCAAAAGTCCATTCGCTTGCACGAACGAAATATGTTTTTCGAGCGCGCCGCTGCCGCGTTCTTGTGATTCGGCATTGAGCACGTAATACGTAAATCCGGAACAGTCGATGCCGATCGAATTGTCCACCAGTATTTTCTTCAAAGATTCGTCGGCAATGGATTCGATAGCTACATGATTCTTGACTGAGAGCGCCTGAACTTCTTCGAATATCTCTTTTGGACTTCCTTTACCGATGAGGACATTCAATGCGGCACGGATTTTGGTGACTTTATTATTGAAATACGGAACTGAGCACACCGCGGAACCTGCCTTGAAATGGAAGTATTGGTCGATGACTGATAGTGCGCGAGGTGAGAGAGTTTTTGTATTCATGCGAGGTTATTTCACGGCGAGAATCTTCTCGATTTCTTTTCCGCGTTCGTTGAGCTGGCCATGCGTCTCAATAACGCCTCGCGGACTCTGAATGCGCAGGAGATCAGTATTGTATTCGGTATTGGGGTAGGTGACGACTTCGTAGCCGACTGAACTCAATGAGTCGACGGCACCCTTCGGTATATCGCGGACGGTTCGGGTGATGCGCTGGATGATCTGCGCACCATCATTGATAGGGATGACTGGTGTGTCGATCTTCTCCCCCAGAAGGGCTTTGAGATGCGCTTCGAACGTGGTGAGTCCGGCGACACCCTGCACGCGATTTTCATCTTGCAGGAATGATTCGAAGCTGGTTGAAGCGGGTTGGCGCGCGTTGATCTCGATCAGGTTGATGATATTCTTTTCGTCATCACGTATCAGGTCGACGCCGTAGAGGCCGCGCCAGCCGGCGATGTTCAACTTCTTGCCGATGTCGCTCGCGATGGTTTCGATTTGCTCCAATTCTTGTTCGTTGAGCAGGCCATGAGTGACAATCATTGCCGATGGTGGTGAAAGCATTATCGGTGAATGGTGCGAGTCCAGTGATCTGGTAGCTAATGTTTCCCAGCACTATTTTGTCAGCTGCCACAACGGCATTGACCGTGAATGAGGGGCCGCGTACGAATGCAGTACGGCGCGTCATGCGTTCGGGGAATTTTTGCTGGAGCGAACGAAGATCATTGATGGACGTGACGAGCATGGTGCCACCACCAGTATGCCCGTGTGCCCATTGGAGGATGAACGGTTCCCCGGTCCACGTCAGCTTCTTGGCAAGCATGAGGTTGTGCATGGGGAGATGTTTCTTGCCTAACTCGCCCAACCACTCTACCTGGCTGATTTTATTTTCGACCGTTTCGGAGAGAGACGCTTTTGGGTTGATGAGTTTCCAACCCTTTGCCGCGGCGATGGGTTCGATGCGCGCCGTGTTCTTGAATACGAGAACCTGTGCCCCGTGCGGAATTATTTTGGCTGTCTCAGGATGTTCCATGAGTGCGCCGGTGCCGAGTGACCTACCATCGGGACTTTCGAGCAGGGTGATAAACTCGGGGTATTGTTTTTTGAGCGTCTCACCGAAAGGTGTTTTGTTGGTGATGATGAGGTAATTGGCATTCGGCGTCATGCCGAGCGCACGTTCGATGTCGCGGGTGATGTAGTAGAGGGGAGTGGTTGGTTTCATATTTTTAATCTAGCAGAAAATCGACTTTCTTGCACTTTCCTTGTCCTGCCTTGGCGAGATGAATATTTCGGTATAGACTGCATTCATGTCCACTCTCTCCATCATCGCCACTCCCATCGGCAACCTCGAAGACGTCACGTTGCGCGCACTCAAAACGCTTGCCGCCGCTGATATCATTCTTTGCGAGGACACTCGGATGACGAAAAAATTACTTGATCGCCACGGCATTAAAAAACAGACCATGTCGTATCACGCACACAGCAAACTGTCGCGCGTGAGCGAAATAATTTCATTGCTCAAAGAAGGCAAGAAGGTGGCGCTGGTTTCTGACGCGGGTACGCCAGGGATTTCCGATCCGGGCTCAGAGTTGGTAAAAAAAATCCGCCAGGAATTGGCAAACGAGATCAGAAATGGTGAATTGAAAATCGAAGCGATCCCGGGGCCATCAGCATTGGCCGCCGCGCTTTCGATCGCTGGCGTGCCGTGCGCTGATTTTACCTTCTTGGGATTTCTGCCGCACAAAAAGGGCAGGGAGACGCTCTTCCGGGAAATTGCGACATCTGAACGCACTATGGTGTTTTACGAGTCACCGCACCGGATCATGAAGACATTAGAAAGTTTGGAGGAACACCTGAATGGAAACCCTGATACGGTGGTGCCGAAGAAAGTTACCCTGTGTCGTGAGTTGACCAAAGTATTTGAAGAGGTTGTCCAAGGTACGCCGAAAGAGGTTAAGAATTATTTTGAAATGCATCCGGACAAAGTGAGAGGAGAGTTCGTTGTCATCGTATCTGAATGAAAAATCCCCGCCATCGCTGGCGGGGATCATGATGTCGAAGCTTCTTCGATGAGAGCCTCGATGAGGTAGCTGTCTTCGGGGTCGGACGAGAGTATGATGAACTCTCCATTTTTGCTTTTGAAACGTGCTCGTGATTTGCCGAGCATGCCGAGAATATTGCAATCTTCGAACTTGAATATGTTTTGCCCAGCAGTGACGCGCCCTTGAGAGGCAACTGGATGCCATTTGAATTCGCCATCATCGGATTCGATCCGGATCAGCGATCGTACGATCACCAGAACGTCATCTCTTTTCCCGACGCAATATTCTCTGATGCGCCCAACATAATGTTCGCCATCATTCCAACCATTCCCGGGGTTCTTGTTGCCCCATATGCCCGGGGTGTCCGAAACCTCCGCAGAGTTTGATCCAAAGTGAAGCCAAAAGTATTTGTACGGCTCCACCGATAGGTGTGGTGTTTCCATATGATTCCTTTGGTTGTTCTAGCATAATTATAGCATCTTGCGCTATACTACCCGCATGTCAAAAAGACAATTACTTGTAGTGATCGGTATGTGGGTTATGGCATTCCTGTTTCTCGGATTTCCTTCGGCATGGGACAAAGTGTTTGCGTTGGTGAGCGGTTTTATCGTCATTGTTGTCGCGTTCAAGCTGGAACGACGTGCCAAGGCCGCGTCCGGACAAGTTCCTTTTGTTGATTACAAGAATAATTCCAGTCAGCCTGCCGCATCGAGAGATGTTCGGATGAATGACACCAAGCCGTCGATTACCAACACCGATATTTCAATGACCTCATGAGAGGATTCTGGCGAGAGTACGGGACAACACGCGCGACGTTCATCATCGTCGGCGCGTTTGTCATAGTTGGGGCATTATGCGCTCTTGGGTGGTACCTACCCATGGGTCGTATTACCTATTCCGAAGAAGGTGCCGCCGCGGCACGCGCGATGGCGCTGGCCTCTTCGACGGTCACTACGAGTCCGACCAGTGCGACAACCACGCCGCAGTTTGTAGTGACGCACGTGACTACCCCTGAGCCTCTCAAGGGCGTCTACATGACCAGTTGGGCCGCGGGGAATGCTAAATTCCGTCAACATTTATTTGATCTGATCGATACTACTGAGATCAATGCGGTGGTCATTGACGTGAAGGATTATACCGGACGCATTAGTTTCACCGTGGATGACCCGATGCTTATGGAAACAGGTGCGATCGAGAATAGGATTCCCGATATCAAAGAATTCATCGGACGACTGCACGATAAGGGCGTGTATGTTATCGCGCGCATTTCCGCATTCCAGGACTCCTATATGATCAATGTCCATCCGGAGTGGGCCGTGAAGACGGAATCCACCGGCAAGGTCTGGCAGGATTACAAAGGTGTCAAATGGCTGGATGCCGGAGCAACTCCAGTCTGGGATTATTTGGTGGCTATCGGCAAAGCATCATACGCTGTTGGCTTTGATGAGCTCAATTTTGATTATATTCGTTTTCCATCTGACGGGAACCTCAAAGATATCGCGTATTCATGGGGAGCTGGCAGGAGTCGCGTTCAGGTTATGAATGATTTTTTCAAATATATCCATGACAAATTCTCAGGTACCGGAATCCCCATCTCTGCCGATCTATTCGGCCTGACGACGAGCGCGCAGGATGATCTTGGTATTGGACAGATCCTGGAACCCGCTCTCATGTATTTTGATTATGTCGCACCTATGGTCTATCCATCTCATTTTGGCGCCGGATATGCAGGATATGCCAAGCCAGCGCAATATCCGTACGAGATTATAGAACTTTCCATGAAAAGTGCCGTGAATAAAGCTCTGGCCACCACAACAAAGATACAGTCGCTCGGAGGAGATGCTATCGCCTCGACGACCCCACAGTTGTATACGAAGGAACCTGTCGATATAAAAAAGTTGCGTCCGTGGCTGCAGGCATTCGATCTGGGCGCGGTGTACACGCCGGAGATGGTCCGAAAGCAGATACAAGCAACATACGACGTCGGATTGACGAGTTGGATGCTCTGGAATGCGGGAAGTGTGTACAAGAAGGAGGCCCTTCTTCCGAAGTAACAGGTGGAAGGTCGCCCCCTTTCCTTTTTCTTCAATGAATGGTACTATTTGTCGTTGGAGTTAATCTATGAAGGCCGTATGCGCAATTTTTCAAAGGTCAGGGATGGCCTTGGTTGGGTATGCGGCAGTCATTGCAGTTCAGGACACACGAAGTATGGCACGCACAGCAGTTCCTAAAAGTGAGAATAAGATCATCTGGCCAACTACGCCAGCGCAGTCGGAACGGTTCGTAAATCGAGTCATAGACGGTGGCAGTAAGGCTGGCACGCGTCTCATCATCTGGGCTCCCCGTCGTCAGGGAGCGGACAAAAGGATCGAGTTCGAAGATCCGGATATGGGTGAAGTAAAGCAAAAAATCTGCATCGAGGCCAAGATCCCCTTGGCGTCGAGTATCAAGAAGCTCCGGCCACGGTCGACCGCGACAGTCAAAAAGTAAGTCTCAATTTTCATCCCACACCCCGCATCAATGCTGACGCGGGGTTTTTTATTTGAGCGGGGGTATCCCCGTAAATATATGGTATAATACAGCCATATATGATCCCTGTTCCTACGGATGAGAATCGCATAACATTTTTTGCCGAAACAGACGCCCGTAACAAGCGGCTCAAGTTCGGTATCAAAGCCAAAGATCGCACCAAACACGTCTATGTCATCGGGAAGACGGGTATGGGGAAGTCGACACTGTTGGAAAATATGGCGGTTCAGGATATCCAGAATGGGGAAGGCATGGCCTTCATCGATCCGCACGGCAAGACAGCGGATCTTCTCCTCGAGTATGTGCCCAAGGAACGTATTCGTGACGTGATCCATATCGCGCCGTTCGACGTGGATTACCCGATCTCCTTTAACGTCCTCGAAAGCGTCGATCCAACCAAGCGCCATCTGGTCGTCTCTGGTCTCATGAGCACATTCAAGAAAATCTGGGTGGATGCCTGGTCAGCACGTATGGAATATATCCTGACCAATACGTTGCTTGCGTTGCTCGAAGCACCTAACTCAACATTGCTCGGGGTGAACCGTATGCTGTCGGACAAGGTCTACCGTAATGAGATTGTTTCCCATGTCCAAGATCCTTCAGTCAAAGCATTCTGGGTCAAAGAGTTCGCCAACTACACCGAACGTCAGGCTGCTGAGGCTGTCCCGGCCATCCAAAACAAAGTCGGTCAATTTACCGCAAATCCGCTGATCCGCAACATGATCGGTCAGCCGGTGTCGTCATTTGATTTCCGTGAGGCCATGGATCAACGCAAGATCATCATCATCAACCTGTCCAAGGGAAGGATTGGTGACGAGAATATGAAACTGCTCGGCGGATTGCTCGTGACAAAGATTTATCTCGCGGCCATGTCACGCGCTGACGTGCCGGACCGGGTGATGAAAATGCTGCCAAACTTCTACCTCTTCGTGGACGAGTTCCAGAACTTCGCCAACGCCTCGTTCGCGGATATTCTCTCCGAAGCACGAAAATACAAGTTGAATCTTACGATTGCGCATCAGTATGTCGAACAGATGGATGAGATTGTTCGTCCGGCCGTGTTTGGTAACGTGGGTACCATGATCGCGTTTCGTGTGGGTGCAACGGATGGAGAAGTGTTTGAACAGGAATTCGCGCCGACATTCACCGGTGAAGATCTGGTTAATCTAGGGTTTGCCCAGATATATTTGAAATTGATGATTGACGGTCTCGGCTCGGTGCCATTTTCTGCCACGACATTACCACCGATCGCGCACCCTGATACTTCGTATGTGCAAGATATTATTTCCGCTTCCCGTGAACAGTTTGCACGTCCTCGCGCCGAGGTTGAAGTGGAGATCGTGAAGTTCCATGAGCCTACGCCGCCAGCAAAGAAAATTTCCGCATCTCCAGCACCTGTCTCGGCTCCGGTCGCGACACCTGCCCCAGTAGCCAAAGGTGCACTCTCTCAAGCCCTCACTTCTGCTGTTTCGCAGGCACGTCCTGTCGCACCAAGCGCACCAAACGCACCGAGTGCCCCAAAACCACCAGTTGTTTCTGCGCCTGTTTCGCCGAAACCGCAGAATCAACCAGTTGCACCCGTTTCTCTTACTCCTGTTCAAACGACGCCGATACCGCCAATAAAGCCGGTGATGCCTCCATCTGTGCAAAAAACTCCTCAGCCAATGTCTCAACCAAAACCGGCAGGTGTTGCACCGTCAGCGAGTCCTGTTATCCAATCGGTAAAGCCAACGCAATCACAAATTCCTGCGCAACCATCTCCTCGTCCCGAAATGGTAAAACCCGTTTCGTTGTCGACGCTTGCCAAGCCAGCGATAAAGAATGATCCGAAAGTTCCTACGCAGAAAAATGTGAGTGACTTGAAGAGCGCGCTTGCCGCGGCTCTGGCAAAAAATTCACCCGCTGCGCCAGCACCTGCGTCAACCCCGAAACAGGCTTCACCGATTGTCGCTCCGAAAATTTCAACCCCGCAACCCACTGCGTCGCGCCCCCCATTCAAGCCACAACCACCCCAATCCGATGACGGATTCGCGCCACTCACTTCGCTCAAAAATCTGAAAACGATACCAAAGGCGCCCCCGGTAGCTTCGGTTCCTGAATATGAACGAGCGACACCAAAAGAAGTTCCGGAAGATGTCCTGGAGCAGGTATTGAAAGTCGACTAGAGATGTGGAAGGATGGGGATATGAATACTCCCGTGCCACCCGGCCGCGCACCCAAGCGCATCCTCATATTTTCATTGGTCTATTACCCCCGTTTTATCGGGGGGGCTGAAGTTACGGTCAAAGAAGTCACTGACCGGATTTCCTCATCGGAGATCGAATTCGACATGGTCACCTTGCGTCTTGATTCGCGCCTCCCGAAGTTCGAGAAAATAGGCAACGTCAATATTTATCGAGTCGGGTGGGCTGGTCAGCAGAAAGCATCGTCTGACTCGTTGTCGGGGTATCTCCATCTCAATAAGTACGCATTTCTCATAACTGGTTTTCTGAAGGCCTTCTCGCTTCATCGTCGCCGAAAATACAATGCTATCTGGTCACTCATGGCCACATACAATTCATTTGCCGCCCTCTTTTTCAAGCTGACTCATCCGAAAGTTTCTTTTATTTTCACTCTTCAAGACGGAGATCCTATCGAATATCTCAAACGACGTGCGCTGCCATTGTATCCACTGTTCAAGATGATATTTACGCGGGCTGATTATATTCAGGCCATTTCCAACTATCTTGCTGACTGGGCGCGCGACATGGGTGCGAGATGTCCGATCGTCGTCGTCCCGAACGCGGTGGATGGCGCGCTCTTTTCGACGCCGACTCCGGAAGGTCAACAGATTGCGCTCAAAGAAAAATTGGGCAAGAAAGAAGGGGACACATTCCTCGTAAC
>CAYZZN010000010.1:0-286 GCA_964483165.1 uncultured Candidatus Saccharibacteria bacterium | reverse complement strand
CGCTTGGTGACCAAGAATGCCGTCGGCGATATCATCTCCGCTCTTGCATATCTTCCAGTTCAAGTGAAATTAATTATTCTCGGACAAGGATACCAAGAAGCGGATCTCAAAGAGCAGGCGGCGCAACTGAAACTTTCTGAACGAGTTCATTTTCTTGGTCATGTTGCACACAAGGATATGCCACCCTATCTCCATATTTCCGACATCTTCATCCGCCCGTCTCTTTCTGAGGGTCTCGGCAACTCATTCTTGGAAGCTATGGCTGCGGGTATTCCGGTGATCGCGA
>CAYZZN010000009.1:0-11870 GCA_964483165.1 uncultured Candidatus Saccharibacteria bacterium | reverse complement strand
CGTTGCATCATAACCGCGGCCGAGTTTCACGTCGCCGAATGAATATGAAGAGCCGGACTTGGACAAGATTTCATATTTTTCACCAAGTGCGATGATTTCTCCTTCTTGAGAAATACCTTCGTTGTACATGAGGTCGAACTCAGTTTGCTTGAATGGGGCAGCGACTTTGTTCTTGACCACCTTCACGCGGCAACGACCACCCATGATTTCCTCGCCCTTCTTGATCTGTGCGATACGACGAATGTCGAGACGGACTGACGCATAGAACTTCAAGGCCTTTCCGCCCGGAGTAGTCTCAGGATTGCCGAACATCACACCGATCTGCATACGGATCTGGTTGATGAAGATGACGACAGTCTTTGATTTGGCAACGATTGCCGTCAACTTACGAAGTGCTTGTGACATCAAACGTGCCTGTGCGCCGACATGGTGTGCGCCCATATCTCCTTCGATCTCTGCGCGAGGCGTGAGGGCTGCCACCGAGTCGATGACGATCACATCCATTTTATTTGTACGGATGAGGCTGTCTACGATTTCCAGCGCTTGCTCACCGGTATCTGGCTGAGAAATAAGAAGGTCGTTAATTTTGACGCCAAGTTTGGTTGCGTATTCTGGATCCATCGCATGCTCCGCGTCGATGTATGCACACACACCGCCGAGTTTTTGCGCTTCAGCGACGACGTGGAGGGCGAGGGTAGTCTTGCCGGATGATTCAGGACCGAATATTTCGATAATGCGGCCACGGGGCATACCGCCGATACCGAGCGCCCAGTCGAGGCCGAGCGAGCCGGTAGGGATGGCGTTCACGTTCACTTTCGGCTTCTCGCCGAGTTTCATGATGCTGTCCTCGCCGAACTTGGTGCGGATGGCATCGAGTGCATCGGAGATACCGGTGCTTTGTTTTTTGTCGGACTTTGCAGTAGCAGTTTCAGTTTCGTTTTCTGTGGTTTCTTCTGACAGGGCAGGGGCATTTACGGACACGCCGCCTTTCCCCTGCTTCGCTGATTCAGCGGAAGCCGGTTTTTTCTTTATGGGCATAACTTCAATTGATTAGATCTGATAAGTCGCAGGCGTGCTTCTATTTTACCATACAAAAAAGTCAGCAATTATTGATTTCAGGGCACAACCTGTGGGTATGATTATGGTCGCGTAACTCGAATTTGCTGTGAGACACTCCTCTCAAACTGATCTCTCGCCTCAAACGTAATAATATTCACTCCCGGAAATACGATAATTGTCTCGTTGAAATTACCTTGTTCATCGATAGAGATCGCTTTCCCATTCAAGGTGATGTTGTTGGCGCGCTCGACACTACCACGGATAACGGTGGTAGATGCGGAAATCGAGGCACCATCCAAAGGTTCGATGATGGTGATATGTGGTCCTTGCGCAAAGGCAAATGAACGCCAAATGGCGTACCCGATGATGATGAGTACCAGAATGACCGAGACAGTTATTTTGGCTAGCGCCAGGAAAGTTGAGCGGGTGAAGGGCATGAGGTAAGTATACGAAAAATGAGGGAGAAGGGAAGCATGGGTAAATAAAAAAGACCGAGCGGCACTGGGCGCTCGGTCGTGAAATCATGGGGCCATCGACGTCAAGTTTAACCGTTTCCTGACGTAGGTATAACTGGTGCCATCATCCCGAATAACTTTCAGAGAGAGTGCAACCTTGCGGTTTCCACTCGAGGCTTCCGTCACCTTACTCTTCTCAAGTTGCTTGAGGACGCGGTCAGCTTCCATCTCAGCCTGTTGCCAGTTGTCAAATTCTCCAGGCAAAAGAACATTCGAGTCTTTAAAGACATTACCTCCGCCCAGTTTCCATTTTTCTGCCACACGGTTCCTTTCTGTTGTGGATTGAAATGCGTAAAATGATCCGGATATATTTATAGAATATGAATTGACCTAAGTCAATTCAAGCTCATTAGGCCTGTTCGTCTGTAGGTACACCAGTTGTGCCCAACAATGCGTCAGCGGCAGTTTCGAGAGCACCACTGCTACCACCACCTCCGATCACTTCTCTCGGCTTGGACCCATTCGCGGCGCCAATGACACCTTTCTGTTCCAGAAGATCCATCAATTTTGCCGCACGGGAATATCCCACGCCCAATTTGCGCTGAATGTATGATGTCGACGCTTTGCCGGCGGCAGTGACTGCTTCGCGAGCGGCTTCGTAGAGTTCATCCTCTTCTTCGAGACTGTCGCTGTCAAGCGCGCCACCCATCGAATCAAATGCGGCCGATGATCCGACTTCAGGAGAGGTGAGGCTGATCTCCATATTGATCTCATCTCGATACTGATCGATGAGGAACTTCACCACCTTTTTCACTTCGGATTCGTTGATATACGCGCATTGCAGACGGACCGGTTTGGACATCTCACCGCCGAGATAGAGCATGTCGCCGGCACCGAGGAGCTTTTCTGCGCCCTGCTGATCGAGGATAGTGCGCGAGTCGATCTGTGAGGCGACCTGGAGCGCCAGGCGGGTCGGGATGTTGGCCTTGATGAGACCGGTGATGACATTCACTGACGGGCGCTGGGTTGAGATCACGAGATGGATACCCACCGCACGGCTCATCTGAGCGAGGCGCACGATGGCAGATTCGAGCTCGCGAGGATAGGTCTGCATGATGTCCGCCAACTCGTCGATGACGGTAACTATATACGGCATGGTTTCAGGAAGTTTGACGGTAGCATCCTCAGTCGACTTTGGTTCACCATCTTTTTTCCACTGGGCGACAGCAGGCGCCAAGATGTTTTTGTGATACGAATCAATATCGCGGCAACCATTCTGTTCGAGAATATCGTAGCGGCGGCTCATCTCTTTGGCCGCCCATTTCAAAGCAAGAATGGCTTTCTTGGGATCGGTGATGACCGGCGTGAGGAGGTGGGGGATCTTGTTGTATACCGTGAGCTCCACGCGCTTGGGGTCGATCATGATGAACTTGAGATTTTCCGGAGAATTGCGATACAGGAGGGAGGTGATGAGTGCATGAATGGTCACGGACTTACCGGAACCAGTAGCACCGGCGATAAGGGCGTGCGGAGCTTTGGCGATATTCGCAAAATGAGCCTTGCCGGTGATGTCTTTTCCGAGGGATACGAGCAGTGGCTTTTCTGATTCTTGGAAATCAGGTGATGCAAGAAGTGTGCCGAGACCCACCATGGTCTTGGCGGTGTTGGGAACTTCGATGCCCACAAGTGATTTGCCGGGGATAGGCGCTTCGATACGGATAGGGTGCGCGGCAAGGGCAAGGGCAAGGTCATTGTTGAGACCGACTATCTTTGATAGTTTGACGCCCTCGGCCGGCTTCAAGGCATAGCGGGTAACCGACGGACCGATGGAGATCTCATCCATCTCGACAGTGATATTGAAATTCTGGAGCGTGCGCTTGATGATGTTGGCATTGGCTTTGATGTCGCCGGTCTCCGGCTTGCCCTTATCTTTTTCAAGAAGTGAAAGAGGCGGCGGGGTAAACTCTTTCATATATGCGACAGGTGCTGGAGATGCAAATCCAGCCTCGTCGTCTCCGAGTCCAAGCCCGGCAGATTTTTTGGACAGGCGAGCCTTTTCTTCGAGACGTTTCTTCTCTTCAGCGGCTACACGTGCCAATTCTTCGCGCTCAAGGTTGCTGATAGGTCCGCCCGCATGAGCCACCGCGTCGTCGATCATACTTTGCTCGCGAGCATCGATCTCGCCTGACTTCTTTTTGCCGATATCTGCAGCCGGCTTTTCGAGTCTCACCCACGCACCATCTTCATCTAGTTCCCATCCACCGAAGAATCTCCAGAAGAGGAGATGCTCAAATGAGATGTGCAGGTTGAATGTCATGATGATGGACGTCACGAATACAACAGCCAACAGGGCACTCGTGGCCCAAATATCGAGTCCTTTGAGGAGTGGTCCAGCGATCAAGCGGCCGACCATGCCTCCCGACTCGGCGTAGATGATGTGCATGAGCCCGAGTCCTGATATAAAGAAGAGGATGACGCCAATAATCTTGGCCGCACCCATCTTGTTTTTGATGCCTTGGAGAAGTGAAATACCGAGCATAGCGAGAGCTATAGGTATAAGGTAGTACCCCACGCCAAATAGACTGAGGAGGAACTCATAAATGTAGTTTGCCCAGCCCGCCTTGCCGAACGCGGCGAGAAGGGAGAGTACCATAAGCAGGAATGAAAAGAGGGCCAAAATAGTCCGTACAGTCTCATCCTTCATGTCGTTCCAAAAGTAGATGTTCTTGCCAAATTCCTTATTCTTTTTCTTTGCCATAAACACAATAATACCACATATGCGTACGGCCTGTTTGAGCTGTGGACAGCTGTGCATAAACTCCCTTGCTTCTTTCCCGTCAAAGACTATAATGGACACATCAAAGACATAGAAAACACAAGGTTTTTATAAAGGACACAGTATCTCAGTAAAAGACATTATAAGGACAAACTATATGGATAAAAAGGACAGTCAAAATCAGTCAGATCCACATGATCCATTAAAGTGGAAATCACTTGGTTTTTTCTCGGCCGAAGAGTATCTTTTGTATATTTTCAAAAAGACAGAGAAGATCACCGCGGCACTCTATTTGGTCTCAGGGCTCCTCAAAGACGATGAACCGATGAAGTGGGAACTCCGCGATCATGGCATGGAACTCATGTCCTCGTCCTTTGTGGCATCAAGTAATGTGCCCGGAGACAAAAGTTCTATCATCCAATCATTATTTAGTTCCGCACTCGAAACAATTTCTTTGCTTAATGTAGCCAAGATTTCCAACATGATTTCAGATATGAATCATTCTCTTCTTGTTCGCGAGATCGACAACATCGTCGGTATGCTCCGCGATCGCCTCGCGGAGAGTGCTGAGAATGCGGGCTATGTCCTTTCCGAGAATTTCTTTAAGACACCGGATATGTTTTCGACGGGCTTCAGGACTGACTACGGAAGCAAGACTCCTGATCGGAGCATTGTCAGCACGGGGTCGGTTTTTCCAGGTTCTTCAAAACAGTCAACTCAGCAAAGCATTCCACAAGGACAGGCTAATACTCAGGTCAAAAAATCTCAGAGACAAGAATCAATTATATCTGTCCTTAAAGGCCAATCTAACTTGACCATAAAAGACTTTTCAAAGGTCATAAAGGACTGTAGTGAGAAGACAATTCAGCGGGAACTGATCGAGTTGGTGGATCGTGGGATAGTTAAGAAAGAAGGTGAGCGTCGTTGGAGCAGGTATTCCCTGAAATAGCCTTGAATCTATTGACTTTGAGCCATATTTGGCCTAGTATGGGTATATTACTCATAAATCTACTCATACATCCATACATATAGCCATTTCATGTAAGTTTCCCTGCTCCGGTACGTTATCCCCACAGTATTTGTGTCCCTTCATATAGGTAAGGTATAATGTTTTGTAACGAATGCGTAAAAGTTTTGCTTTTATGCATTCGTTCCCAGGACATAGTAATTTGTGCGATGGGATGAACGGACTTTGACAATTCAATACTTAGGTCATTGTTCGTTATTTTGTTTGCCACAAAATTTTTCGTGTGCGTGTCGATAGCGCAGACGGAGAATGTGGAAATGTATTATTAGTTAGTTTACAAACCGCATTTATTTCCTCTCGAAATTATTAGTTAACATGAGGAAGGTGCGATAAATTATAAAATTGATATGAAAAAGTTACTTATTGCAACAGGCGTAGCCATTGTGGCTTTCGCTACTGTAGCAGCAGCACAGGGTGCTACGTTCAACACCAACCTCACCGTTGGTTCAACTGGCGCTGATGTCGTTGCTCTCCAGACATGGCTCATGGCCAATGGTTACAGCATCCCAGCTATCAGCTCAGGTGCAGCAGCCAAGGGTTACTTTGGTTCACAGACCAAGACAGCAGTCATGGCTTACCAGTCAGCAAAGGGCATTCCTAACACTGGCTTCGTAGGTCCTCTTACTCGTGGTGCATTGAACGCAGGTGGTGCAGTTGTTGTACTTCCTCCTGCAGCATGTCCAGTTGGATATAGCTGTACTCCAGTTGGTGGAGGCACACCTGTTGTTTCAACAGGCGGTGACGAAGGACAACTCACAGACTTCGGTACACTCGGTAATGTCGAATCATCACTCGATGAAGGCGATGAGAACGAAAAGGTTCTCGGCGTCGAAATGGATGCTGAAGATTCAGACATGACGATTGACCGTGTTGACGTTGATTTCACTCACTCATCTGGTACAGCGAGCGATCACCTCGATGATTACATCACCGAAGTCTCTCTCTGGCTTGGAAGCACGAAACTCGCTTCACAGGATGTTGATGAAGCTGACGAAGACAGCGATGTCTACTCATTCCGCTTTAGCGGTTTGAAGGGCGTTGTCAAGAAAGATACAACTGCAAAGTTGTATGTCGCGGTTAGCGCAGTTAGCAGCGTCGATACTGATGACACCGATGGTGTTATCACTGTAGGTATTCCTCAGGACGGTATCCGCGCAACAGACACTGCAGGTATCAGCGATACGTACGTTTCTTCAACTGATGGAGCTGACGTTTCGAACGGTGCTACAGCAGGCGACCTCGAGGAATCATTCCTCGTTGGTTCAGCTACAGTCGGAGATATTACGGTCACCGAAGCAGACGAGAATCCTGATGCAGGTATCGTCGTAGTTGATGCTGATGATGAGACTGAAGACGTTGTTCTTCTCGCTTTCGAACTCGAAGGTGACAACGAAGACGTTGATATCACTGATCTCCCAGTCGGCTTCGCAGTAACTACAGCTTCAAACGTCGATGACGTCATCACTGGCGTATCGCTCGTTGAAGGAACCAATGTCCTCAAGACAGAAGCTATTCCTTCGAGCGCCGGCGCGTATGAAAAGATTACCTTTGACAACCTCGATATCACGATCAAGGATGGCGAAACCCGCACGTTCTATGTCGTAGCAGAAGTATTGTCAACAGGCGATGCTTTGAACGTTGGCGATGCTATCATCGCTTCCACAACCGGCAGTGATGCCGCTTGGGATGCAGAAGATGCAAATGGTGAGACCGTTACTCCATCAGGCTCAGCCGAGGGTAACACTCAGACATTCTTCGAGAGCGGTATCATGGCTACATTCGTGAGCGCGAAGGAAGATCGCAACAACGGTTCTATCGCCGGCGATGCTGACTCTGTTGACTTCACGATCGTATTCGATATCAAGGCTATCGGTGATGACGATGTCTACATCGATGGTGATATCGTAGGCACAAGCTCTCCTACAGTAGGTACTGATGGTTTTGCTTGGGCAACGACCACCGACTCAACAAGTACCTCTACTGGATCTGTCACTCCGACCTTGAGCGCAAACGGTGAAACGGATAATGACGTCACCACCGCTGGTTCACGTGAGTTCAAGATCGAGAATGGTCAGACCCGAAGGTTCACCTTCAAGGCTACCATCGTAGCTAGCGGAGACAGCGTGAATGCTGGTACTCGTATTACTGGTATCAAGTGGGACACCGCTACAGGTGACTCTACTGCATACCTCTACAACTTCGATCTTAGCGACTTCAAGACAGATACAGTTACGGGTCTTATGATTCGCTAACGTATAGTCTCGGATTCCTCAGTTGAATTCGTAGATCTCCTCCCAACGGGTTACAAAGTTGGAACAAAAACCGCCGAAAGGCGGTTTTTTCTGTTTACCATCTATCAATGAAAAAGCTGTGGTCATTTGCTATACTATTCACATGATAAATCCATTCGACAGTAATTTCTTCAAATTCTTTGTCGGATTTGTACTCATTTTGATGATCAGCTTCGCGGTTCTCTATGTGGTGGGGCGATATAGTGTGTAGCATCTAGGGGCTTCAAAACTTCATCAAATCTTCAGCGTTTCTTCACGGTTTCTTTATCTCGTGTCTGTACACTGAATGCATTATCAGGTTCTCTAACCTTAATGCATATGAAAAATACACTCTATATTGTTTCCGCGGGGGTTCTGGTTGGTTTATTCATGTTCGCAGGAGTTGTCGCTATAGCCGAAGCGAACACTACGCCGGCGGTAGGCACATACGTGAGCGGGACATTCGAGGAGGATGTCACTTGGCAGAAAAGTGCCAGCCCCTATATTCTCTCCGGCGACCTATTCTTGAATGGTCCACATACGCTTACTATCGAGCCGGGCGTCAGAGTAGAGTTGGCCCCGGAGAGATCAAATATGCCAACGGCCATATATATTAATGATGGAAAGCTGAATATTCGGGGTACTTCCGAAGAGCATGTCGATATTGGCGGTATAGACAAGATTCACCTATCCAATGCCGCCGCCGATGTTTCATTTGCCGATATGACCACGTCGGGGCCAGGTCTCATACTGTACTGGTCTCACGCGACGGTCTCAACTTCGACATTCTCACGTTCCACCGGCACTGGTATGTATGTTTTGAGTAGTTCGGTGGATATACGCGACAGTCAGTTTACCCAGAATGATTTTTCGGGGATAGCCATCGTTGCCGATACGTCGAGTCGCCCGGGGAGTTCGGTGACTATTCACGGCTCTGTTATTGCTGACAATGGACGATATTCGATATCCAATAAGGGGATGTTGGCCGTACAAGCCGAAGACAATTGGTGGGGAACTGAGTCGGGTCCGGTTAGTTCGGATGGCTCCAGTCTGACGGGGAAAGTATCCTATGATCCGTGGCTGACTGAGCCACCAGCATTCTACGACGTGCCGCCACAATGTTGTTCGAGCGTACTTTTTATTCCCGGCCTGCAAGCTAGTCGGTTGTATCGACCGGAATCTGGATTGTCGGGCATGACTGGCGACAACCGTCTCTGGGAACCCAATCGTAACGATGATGTCAGGAAACTTTTTCTCAATCCGGACGGCTCAAGCATTGACGGGAGTATTTACGCTGGCGACCCTATAGGGAATGCCTACGGAGCGGTGGGGGTGTACGGTTCATTCATGGGATTGTTGGATAGTCTCGCCGAACAGGGAACCATCGGAGAATGGAAGTCTTTCAGTTATGACTGGCGCAAGCCCATAACGGAAGTGGTTGCGGGGCGGACACAACGAGCGACGACTACCGAGTCTCTGCTCGAAACTCTCGAAGGCATGGCGGTACGTTCAAAGACGGGCAAGGTAACTCTGGTTGCGCATAGCAATGGTGGATTGGTGACGAAATATCTGATCAAGACCTTGGCGGATCAAGGCAGGGATCATCTCGTAGACTCGGTCATTTCCGTGGCGGTGCCATATCTCGGGACGCCACAATCGATACTGGCCCTTTTGGAAGGAGACAAACAGTCTATTGGTGCCGGATTGTTCCTCAAGAAGAGTGTGGCGAAAGAGTTGGGCCGCAATATGCCGAGTTCATATCCATTGCTTCCGTCGGCAGAATATTTTTCGAGAATGATAGGCCCGACGATCGCCTACGCCAGTACCACCAGCGCCCCTCTGGTGTCAGCTTCCGCACAGAATTCATTCATCAGTTCACGTGCCAATGCTGTCCTTATAAAAGCGGCTGAAGTTCTTCATGGTGTGCTTGACCCATTCGTGTGGCCAGCAACTATTGCGCGGTGGGCCATAGTCGGGTGGGGGAATAGAACGGCAAAAGGGATCGTGTATTCCGATGCATCGGCAACCAAATATGAAGCCACGATGACTTCCTTGGGAGATGGTACCGTGGTTGCTCCGAGTGCCGCGTATGAGTCCGGCATCACTGCGGCCATTGATCTCCAGTCAGTATCCACGTCAGAGGGACGGACTATTGCACATTCGAACATACTGGAATCCGAGGCGACTCAACAAGTGATTGAGAAGATACTGACGGACAATTCAGCCGACGCCAGTACCAAAGCAGAACTGATTGGAGACAAAATTGCCCGGATACCGCAGGTGACTATCGGGGAGCCGGATTACGGTGAGGAGGCGACATTCTTGGTGCTGAGCACGCACTCTCCGGTGGATCTTCATGTCTATGATAGTGATGGTAATCACACGGGACGTATTCAGATACCATCGGAGTACGGCATTGAGGATGATGTTTTCTCAATGTTTGAGACGAACATTCCCGGCAGTAGCTTCGACATGTATGGTGATGACGAACAGCCGGAGACGTATATCTCTGTGCCTGATGAAGACAATGGAACGTATGCGGTTGCGATCCAGGGTACGGGAGTGGGCGAATTTACCTACCGAGTAGAACGTGTTCAGGGTGGGAACGTATTGAGTAGCGTTGACTATTCTGGTCTGCCAGTGACTCCACTTATGACGGCTACGAGTACTGTTACGGCAGGAACTTCTTCGACTACACCTCTCAATATAGATGTAGATGGTGATGGATCGACTGATATTGTCGCACGCCCGGGTATGGCGCTTGATCCGGTCGTATTTTTTGAGTCCCTCAAGAAAACAGTACTTCGCTTACTCGGTCCAGGTAAGCGTACGGATGTTGTCATCAAACGCATACAGAAGATCGAAGACGCATTCAAGAAAAACAAGGTCAAGAAAATCGACAAGGTGGTGCGCAATCTCCACAAGAAGTTCGCCTCGAAAAAGTTCTCGCAGATGTCCGAAAGTGCCAAGAATGAGATCATGACCGCGCTCGAGCAATTTATTGCGCAGTTCGAGTGAGTGTGGTATCGTCTCTGCAAGGCTTAAGACAGAGGGCGTTCATAAGACCCTCCGAGGTTACACTCTATCGTCAGGCCGCGGTCGATAAACATAATATACGTATGAAGCACTGCTTCATACCATTACCACATGGCACGCACAAAAGTACAAAAGAAAGAAATCATCGAGAAAGTTACAACTTTGATGAAGGGCGCAAACTCTCTTGTCTTCGTGAATATTCACGGACTCAAGCTTGAGGATGCCACCAAGATGCGCAAGGCACTCAAAGGCGATAACGTCGGTTTCTTTGTTGCCAAGAAGTCACTTACGTCATTGGCGTTGAATAGCCAAAAGTATGAGGGAACGGTTCCTGAACTCGTCGGCGAATTTGGTTTTGCCTACGGTACGGATCTCGTCGCCCCAGCTCGTGGTGTGTATGAATTCCAAAAGAAGCTCAAGGACAAAGTTTCTATCATTGGTGGTGTATTTGAAAACAAATACATGACCAAGGACGAGATGGTATCCATCGCTTCGATTCCTCCACTCTCGACGCTTCACGGCATGTTCCTCAACGTCATCAATTCTCCGATTCAGGGTTTTGTCATGGCACTCAGCGAAATAGGCAAGAAGAAGACCGTTTAGTTTTATTATTCACATTACATTACCACTATGGAAAATACTCCAGTAGAAATTCCAGCAAAGTTCAAGGATCTCATTGAAACCGTTGAAAAGATGTCAGTCATCGACCTCAATGAGCTCGTTAAGGTTCTCGAAAAGAAATTCGGCGTCTCAGCTCAAGCTGTCGCTGTCGCCGCTCCCGCAGCCGCTGCAGCAGCAGGTGATGAGAAGTCAACAGTCGCCGTTCATCTCGCAGCAGCAGGTGAGCAGAAGATTGCAGTTATCAAGGTAGTCAAAGAAGTTCTCGCACTTGGTCTCAAGGAAGCAAAGGATCTCGTTGACAGCGCTCCAGCTCTCCTCAAGGATGGCATGAAGAAAGAAGATGCAGATGCATTCAAGAAGAGCATTGAAGCCGCAGGAGGAAAGGTTGAGTTTAAGTAAGAAGTACGAAGAAGCACCAGAACACACTGGTGAGGATACATTGCGGAGCCCTTTCGGGCGAGCATAGCAATTTTAAAAACGGTATGGACGTAAGTCCGTACCGTTTTTAAAATATGCGCGTATCCGAATCCGGTGTGTTCTGGTGCTTCTGACACCCTTTCATTCCAGTTAATTTCTGCTAGAATACGTCATACATTAACTTTTATGGAAACTCTCACCGCACTCTT
>CAYZZN010000008.1:7017-13342 GCA_964483165.1 uncultured Candidatus Saccharibacteria bacterium | reverse complement strand
GTCTTGCCGATACCGCGCGATCCGGAGAAAAGATATGCATGAGCTGGACGGCCATTACTGATGCTCTCCTTGAGCGCGGTCACGATCGATTCCTGACCGATAACTTCGGACCAGTTGGAGGGACGGTATGTGCGGTAGAGGACGGGCATAGCGAAAGTATAGAAGGAAAAATGGAAAGAAGCAAAGAAAGGAAAAATGGAAAGTTCTGCCGATAAAAAAGCAGACCCATCAAACAGACTGGGTCTGCTGATGGGTCTTTTTAGTCACCCTTCCGATTTACCGTTGAGTGCCAAGTTGATACGTGTAGCCACTGTACTCTTCAAACACCAGGGCCACTGTTTCCGATCGAGATCAGCAGCCAATTGACGGACAGCACGAACGCGATCTGCGTTGATTTGCCCGTCAGCGATAGCCGTCTGGTGCCGGTTCAGCGCGTCTGCCTGCACAAGGACCTGAGCTTCCAGTTCGGCAACTTCGCGTTCCAGTTCGAGACGAGATTTTCCTTGCTGGACACCCTCGTAGCTTTCCGTCGGGCGAAGGCTACCCACCTTGATCTTGTGGAGCAGTTCTTCCACATGCTCCATGCTCTTTCCTTTGATCTTGATCCAGTTGGTTGAACCTTTGCTCTGTTGGACGAATTGCACTTCAGCTTCAGCGCTCTCGTGCTTATAAATACCCGTCTCGCGACGCATCCGTTCCGTTGAAACATGTTCGTACAAGGAGATTTCCTTGATATACGGCAGGAGACAGGCGGGGATGGGTTCGCGGTGAGAATGAATGACGTGAGGGCTAGGGCCGAAGATGCTAATACCGTTAAACTGCATTCCGACTCCCTCACTATCTTGCTTGAAGCCTTCGGCTTTTTTGACGTCCTCATTGAGGAATAGGTTGACTGACATAGGGCTCTTTCTATCGCCTGGAGTTGTGCTAGGCCTTACTGGGGCCAGTGCATTCCATGGTCGATTCTAATATAGATGATATCATATATATGATTACTTGTCAATATTTAGATATTCCCTAACAATCACGGCGACTTGCCCCGCATTCTCCGTCTCCATCAGTTTCACCCGCAACTCCTTGGCACCATCCCAGCCGGATACATATGCTTTGAAATGTTTCTTCATGACGGCAAAGTTTTTGAGGTGCTTGCCCGGTTGTGCGGTTCGAAATGTTTTCTCAAAAAGTTTCGCGTGTTCAACCATGATCTTGAGACGCTGTTCAGGAGTTCGCGCATCGGCATTTTTCCCCTTCCTGCAATTCTCGAACAGCCACGGCGTGCCGAAAATACCGCGACCGATCATGACCCCGTCACAGCCGGATGTTTTCGCTTTTGTGGCGGCGTCTTCGATAGAAAGTGCATCGCCGTTACCGATGAGGAGTGTTCGCTCATTCACCGGCAGATCTTTTTGCACGTCATCGCGCAGCTTCACGATCTCCGGCATGAGTTCCCAATGCGCGGGAACATCTGACATTTCTTTTCGCGTACGCAAGTGGACGGTGAGCGCGGGCAATCGCTGTTCAAAAAGGAGGCGTAGCCAATCGAGGTCGACTTTGTTGTAGCCGATACGCGTTTTTATGGTGACGGGGGGGAGAGTCTCTTTTTCTGACTTTGGTAAAGTGACAACTTTCTTGTCACTTTTCATTTCATGCGGAAAGGACTGTTCCCCTCGCCCTTCAATCCACCCCTCGCGCGCTGCCTTCAACACCGCCAGCGCATTTTTTGGGTCTTTTATCGACGCCGCGCCGCCTCCCTGTTTCTCAACCGCACGATCGGGACACCCCATGTTGATATCCAATCCATCGAATCCGAGCTCAGCGCACAGCTTCGCAGCCTTTCGCATCGCATCCGGATGCCCGGTGAACAGTTGCGCGACGATGGGTCGTTCCTTCTTTGAAAACTTCAAATCAAACAAAAGTCTTTCGCGACCGGGCGAATTCAAGCCATCAGCGGAAACGAACTCATCCCACATGACGTCTGGTTTACCATATTTCGCGATCATCGAGCGGAATGCGAAATCAGTCACGTTCGCCATGGGCGCAAGCACGAAAAAGGGCTTCGGGAGAGTGGTCCAGAACGAGGTTGTCACGCTTTTTGGTGCTTTATTCATAGCTATAGTAGAGCTACTCTAGCATATGAGGTTTTTATTTCCATTTCTATTCCCTCACCTTCCCTAATATCTTCACGATATCCGCATCCCTATTTGAACTGCCTAACACAATCGCCGCGTACACATTTTTGTGCGGACCTAGTGCGAACAGAGACGCGCTGGTACGATTCGCTTCAGTGGTATACCCATTCTTGCCACCGAGATAATATGACCAACTTAGGAAATGCGTCGGATTGATCCAGGTATGCGAACGGAGCGTTTTCGATTTCATCAACGTGACGTCGATGATGGTCGGATCATTTTTACGAATCCAATCCAACATGACCGCCAGATCATTGGCTGTCGACACATTCTTGGGAGACAGACCCGACGCATCCGCAAAATACGTGCGATACGCGCCGATGGATTGCGCCCAATCATTCATGGCACGAATGAATTTGTCGCGACCATAGGCGAGCGCGAACGCTTCGGCGGAATCGTTGGACGACACCATGAGCAAGGGATACATGAGATCAGATGCCTTGAATGTTTCTCCGGGCACAAATCCAGCGGTGTTGCCGTACGTGGCCATGACCTTCTGCCCCACCGTGATACGCTCATCGACATCGATGAGTTTTCGCGCCACTACGGCTGTCGCCAGCTTGGTGAGCGAAGCGATCGGGAACAAAGTGTCGGCATCATGTTCGATAGTCGTGTCACCGAGCGTCAGATTTTTCAGCAGATATCCGTTGGCAGTGATCCGTCCGTCCGCACCTGAAGGCAAGGCTTCCGCCGCCGCGTTGATGAGATCTTCTTCTTCGGTTGCCGTATAACGGATAGTACGACGAACTCCTGATATCGAAGTCCCGTCAGCGGATGGAGTAGTGGTTTCTGCGGTAGCCACGGATGAGGCTCCGGGAATATTCTTCACTATATAGGGCTTGAGCGCTCGCCACCCCAGAGAACCGAGATACGCCACGGATACGCCGACAATGATAGCGGCCAGCCCTCCGAATAGAATGCTGAAAAATCCCCTCATGAGAGGTAGTATATCCTACTTCACCTCACGATAGAACACGTTGTCGCCGTAGCGCACATCAATAGAGTCAAATTCAAGGTTCTGAAGCGACTTTCGAGTCGGCCCGAAGGAATGTTTCCAGAATGAGAGCAGATTCGAGAGCTGATCATCCTGTTGCGCGACCGTATTGAAATAGATCACCACGGTTGAATGTGACGGATTGCGTGCGTACAGTTCGTATTCTCCCGTACCCTTCATGAGGAGCGCGTCGACGGTGATACCATCGGCCTTGGCCGCATTGTAGAAGTGCTGCAAGCGGGCAAATTCCGCGGTCGAAGTTGCAAAAACACCTACAAGTGAATCAGACGATGAAGCACCGTTGGTGAGAGTTCCCAACTCAGGAATATAGTAGCGGTTATATGCGGTACCCGAAAAGGAGGGGGCTTTTTTGTACAAGAATGCGGTCTCATCAGTAAAATAACATGAGCTCGGATCATCGAGTGACAGATCACTGCCGTCAAAATTCGGCAATGTTGCGCAGATGAGCGCGGTAGGTTTCTTTTCTTCGATAGACACAGCGATAGTGCGGAGACCGCGATGACCAACATCGATGGTCTCGGCTTCAGGAGCGAGTGTGCGGACCAGCTGGGTAATACCTTGATGAGGATAAATAATAGTGTTGGCTCGTACAAAGAGCCCGAGATACCTGCCCCGCAATGATTCCAGCACTGCGGCATGCACCGTCTCAGCCCGGTCCTGATCGAGGCCAGATATTTCCACGGAGGTGATACTCAGCCACTTCCAAGATGTCGCCCACGACAGAGCGATGAGTACGAGAATGACGCCAACGACGCTCACTCCGCCGAACATGACTGAACGTGCGCGGCGTTTGACCACAAAGTTTTTCGACTGGCGTGATGTTGAACGGCGAGTAGGGTTCATTGTATCGACTCCTTCACCAACACATCCGGAATCTTGATCGTACCGTCAGCTTGCTGGTAGTTTTCGATCAACGAGACCAGAATGCGTGGCGTTGGGATAGCAGTCGAATTGAGTGAATGGGCATAGCGCATGGTGCCCTCTGCATCACGATAGCGGATGTTGAGGCGGCGCGTCTGGAAATCATGGAAATACGATGCCGAGGAAATCTCGCGATACTTCCCTTCCTTGGGTACCCACAATTCGATATCGTATTTCTTGACTTGACCAAGGCCCAGGTCACCGCCGCAGTTGATGACGGTATGATATGGGATACCGAGCGACTCGATGAATTCTTCGGCATGGCGGTTGACCTCTTCATGATACTTCACCGAAGTCTCGTGGTTGGCCTCGCAGAGAATGACTTGCTCAAACTTATAAAATTCGTTGACGCGAATGAGACCATTGGTGTCTTTGCCGTGCGCGCCCGCTTCGCGGCGATAGCAAGGTGAAAATCCAAGATAGCGTTTGGGCAAATCAGTCGCGTGCAGAGTCTCATCAGCGTGCATGCCCATGAGCGGCACTTCGGCGGTACCCGCGAGGTAGTCACCATCCTGCGTCTTGTACATATCCTCTTCTCCTTGCGGCAGATAGCCGGTGCCAAATAGATTTATTTTTCGCACCACGATAGGTGGCAAGATAGGCGTGAAGTTTTTTGCGGAAAAGAAATCGAGTGCGTAGTTCCAGATGGCAAAACAAAGTTTGACACCATCACCAGTCAAGAAGTATCCGCGGAATCCGTGTACCTTGGCGCCACGGTCAAAATCAGCCATGCCGAGTTTGGTCATGAGCTCGACATGATCCTTGGGTTCAAACGAAAATGCCGGCTTGTCGCCCCAGACTTTGATCTCCTTGTTGTCGGCATCGCTGACGCCATCAGGCACGGACATGTCAGGAATGTTCGGTACGCGCAACATCAGATTCTGCCAGTCCGCCATGACCTGCTTCAATGCGGCCTCATCGGCTTCGAGATCGGCTTTGACCTTCTTCATATCGGCGATGAGCTTGGCGCGCTGGTCCGACGACGCCGCTGATACGATCTGTGAGCTGGCGGCGTTCTGTTCCGCACGGAGAGCTTCAACGCCCGTCAACAATTCACGGCGCTTGTCATCGAGCGCCAAGAGCTCGTCAACCTTGAAGTCTATGCGCTTTTTCTTGGCCGCGAGGGCCACAATATCCTTGTTTTCGCGGATGAATTTGATGTCGAGCATGTGTGTCCGTATATCATAGCAATTACCGCCCAAGAAAAAAAGCTGACTCGAGCGGGGGCCCATGATACAATTCTGGCACCTGCATTCATACGTCACCACGTATTCTCGTCACTCATGTCTACAACTCAATACTCGACGCGCATTCTCGCGCGTGCCGACTTCCCCGAAACCTTGCGCAACATGCATCGTCCGCCTGCTTCTTTGCATATAGCGGGCGACCTGCCCCCACCCCATTACAAATATCTGTGTGTCATCGGCTCGCGGGCATTCAGCTCATACGGTAAGGAAGCCTGTCGGAAAATAATCGGTGGTTTGGCCGGCCACCCCATCTGCATCGTCTCCGGCATGGCGATGGGCATCGATAGTATCGCCCATGAAGCGGCGCTCGAAGCTGGCTTATCGACGATCGCCTTTCCCGGATCAGGTCTCAACTATGACGCACTGTATCCGGTATCCAAAAGACCACTGGCATTGAATATCCTCGAACAAGGCGGTGCACTGCTCTCCAAGTTTCGACCAGACCAGATGGGAGGCGATTGGACCTTCCCTGTGCGCAACGAATTGATGGCGGGGATCTCGCACGCCGTCCTCGTGATAGAAGCCGGTCGCGGATCAGGCACACTCATCACTGCGCAATATGCCACCGACTTCAACCGTGACATCATGGCTGTGCCCGGTAGGATCGATACGGAACTTTCATATGGTCCGCACATGCTCATCCAGCGCGGTGCTGCAACGATAACGTGTGCGGAAGATATTCTCCATGAATTCGGATTAGCGGAGCGGATCGAAGAGCCGCTGGTCAAAAAACGTACCTACAAAAAATCAACCGGCGAATCAGGACCATCGTCTCGCCAGTCGGTCATCAATCTTGAAATCCTTAATTTGTCAGCTGAAGAAAAGCGTATTTGCTCATTCTTGAAGATTGAATCCCTATCGGCAACTGACCTGATCGAAAAAACGGGTCTATCGCCCGTTCAACTTAATATCATCATGTCAGAATTGGAGATGAAGAATATTATTAAGGAAGA
>CAYZZN010000008.1:0-6917 GCA_964483165.1 uncultured Candidatus Saccharibacteria bacterium | reverse complement strand
CAAATCCGTACCATTCGCTCAGATCTCACAACCAAAGGAGTCATATGAAAGTTCTCATTGTCGGAACAGGTGTGATCGCGCGAGAACTCGAGCGACTCATACGTCTTCAGTATCCGGATTGGCAGGTCGAGTTTTTCTCGTCAAAGCGACAGCGGAATTCGTTCTATATCGCCGTCATGCTCTGCGACATCGTCTTCGTGACCATCTCCACCAAAGATAATGGCCTCGCGGCAGCACAGTACATCCAGGAAGCATTGCAGTTGGGCAAACTCGTCGTCACCTGCGAAAAGGGCGCTCTATCTGAATACTTCCACGTCTTCCGACGACATATGCGACACCTCGGATACGCGACAACAGTGGGCGGAGCGAGCGGTATGCTCGGACTTTTGCGCGATCCGCGGATCATCATCAGGATGCGCGCCATCCTCAACGGGAGTTGCAACAACATAAGCACGCTCGTTGAACAAGATGTTGAACTTGAATTGAGTGAAGGCATTTTTGCAACTCAACAAGCTGGATATACTGATCCGGGCGCGAAGTTCATCCATCAGATCATCAACGGAGAATTGGCCGATGCGTGCCGCAAAGCAGTCATCCTGCATAACCTAGTGTATCCCGAGTACTCTGTGCGTTACAGCGACATGAGTCGCATGCCATTCTCTGAGGATGGTGTGTACCAACTCTTCAACAAGCAAAAGGATGAGTGGTACGCAAAGCGGCTCATCGTGGAAATAGGTCCGTACGCGGACACGCTCACGAGTCAACATGATGCGGGAATCCCCTGCTTCTGGTTCAGAAATGAGCGCGTGCACATCACCGGTTCATTCAAAGATCCAGGATGGCTCTTTCCCATGATCCCTCGGGGCATACAGAATTGTCTCCGTACGGAATACGTCGAAGGCAAAGCGGATTTCCAGTATGGCGACGGTGCCGGTGTCACTGCCACGGCTCAAGCCATGCTCATTGACGCAGAACAACTGCTCGAATCCAATTAAAATCATCACGCGGCCGGAACAATTCCGGCCGCTTTTTTCATAAAAAGAAGAACCGCACAATTGCTGTGCGGCGGAGTAGGTTTTGTCCTGCTCCTTGGTGTGTTCAAACTTCATGGATCCTAGTGCCCCCTCGCGGTCCAACCTCGAGGCGGTAGCGCACTCCTCGAAACTCTTCGATGAGTGCCTGTCCCGGTGCGGTGATGTTCGCCCGCCTCAAGGTATGCCATGCACAGTTTTTGCGTTTCTGGAAGAAGCCCGAGTCCCACTGTTCCTGGAACTTCTCTCTGTCACTCAAGTGCTCAGTATCCTCAACCCCGCAAGTGGTGCAGATAAGTTTGATGGTACCCGTACCGATATCGAGTTCAGTCCCCTTGAAGAACCCTCCGCAGCCCGTGTGAGATTTGAGCACGAGCGCACCGCGGTTCATGAATGGTTTGCGTGTTTGCGTTGTGTCCATATCGTTCGTTCCTTTGGTTGTAGGTTTACCGTCAGTTGAGCTCCGTCCCCAGGTAGTACCTGAAGTCCAAAGCGTCGCCGCAGAGCCCGACCTCCTCTCCGAAGAAGGTCCAGCGATGTAGACGGCCATGCATACCTTGGTACATGTGGTGGTGTGCCTTGCCGTGGCGGCAGATCGAGAAGACGTCGGTGATGAGACCGCTGTCGACCACGATCCCCTGTCCCGCGTCAGCCCGCACCAGCTTGAATCTCCGCTGGCGCGCGCCTTCGCTGTTCGGCTTGAAGAAGAGGAAGAACTCTTCTCCCGGCCGTGGCTCTGCGGTCACTCCCGGTATGCCGAGATGACTCCTCTCCACCAGCCCGTTGCTGGCGAAGAATTCCCGGACCATCTCATCCGTGTGGAACCATGCGTTGCCACCGTTACCGATCACTGTGGTTATCCGTAGTCTGGTCATTGGGTATCCTTTGTTGGGTTGGTTGTGCGTGAAATTTGGGCAAAAAAATAGACCGTTCTGTCGGTCCGTTATGCGCCTTTTTCAAGGTGCGAGAGATTTTACAAGCCAGTGTCCGGTGTTGGTGGTGTTCTGACTTGTCTAAAAACCAAGTATAGCATATATGATTTTTTTGTCAAGGATCTCAATGCTATGAATACAGGTGCCAAAAAAACAAAAAACCCCATCGCTCGAAAGCGACGGGGGTGAATCTAACCTGACTGATCAATGAACTTATGCCCGAGCGGAAGTTTCGGTGTGCGCACCGTTCTTGGGAACCGTCATGCGAGCAGCCAAACCTCCGGCTACACCTGCAAGGATGCCCTCAGCGCCGGTACCCCTGAGCAGATCGCCCAAGGCTTCCGATACGCTCTTGCCACCCAGTATCGCCAGAGGCGCCATGGTTTCGGCCATCTTCGTGACGAGCGCCTTATCTGCGAAGACTTGCAATGCGGTGATGAGCTCGGGAGTAAACGCTTTCGATCGTTCCGTGACGACCTTGGCTTCTTCCACGATGCGATGCAGTTCCTGTTCGATCTCGACTTTCTTCAGCGCAAGCTCCTGGTCATGCGTGCGCCTTGCGCGAGCCAGATTGGCATCGTGCTCAGCGTCCGTAACCACTTGCTTGGCCTTTTCAGCCTCGAGGCGTTTTTCGGCCGCTTTATTCTCGGATTCGATGCGAGCCAGCGTGACAGTGAGTTCTTTCACCACCTGCTCCGCCTGCAGCTCGAGCTTCTTGCGAGCCGTAACCGCCCTGATCTGCTCGATCTCCTGAGCGATATGTTCGCTCTGGCGAGCCTGATCGAGCTGACGGCGTTCACGCGAGATCTGGAGCGAGTCCCGCACAGCCTGATGCTGAGCCTGGATGAGCTGCTGCGAGATCTCACGATCGCCGATCATGAGTTCGAGGACTTCGACGTCGTACACGTGCATGCCGTTCTCTTCGAACGTCATGCCCGGCCGCGGCTTCTTGGCCGCGCCATCCATACCAGCTTCGGAAACTCCGAGGATGGTATCGCGGATGAGGTCAATGTACTTGGCATTGAACTCCTGGATACCGAACCGCTTGACCATGTTGCCGATGCGCGAACGCGCATGGTCACAGAGGAGCTTGACGTAATTCTCGACATCGAACCATTTGTCCTTCTCGCCTTCTTGGAAGTTGACGCGATAAGAGACTTTGATCTCGACTCCGACATCGTCAGCCGTGAAGGCCTTGATGATATCGGAAACGCGATTGTTGAGCACGCGCAGGAACGCCGTACGAATAAGCTTGTCGGTGTTCTTCGGCTTGCCCGTCGAGAGGTCCATGTAGGTGAGCATCTGGTCAAACTCGAGTAGGATGGTCTGCGGTCCCACCACAACCTCGCGCTTACCCGACTTGTCCACCACGAGGGCGGCGTAACCGGTCCACACGTCAACCTGGACTGCCCCGTCATACTTGGTATTCAGGGTGACGGTCCGCGGCGGCGTGTAGCGTTCAGATCTGCCGATGGTTTCGCCGACATGACGCCCTGCCACCGTCAGGCTGGCGAGGCGTTCACGGGATCCATACGGACCATCTTCGTCTGCAACGGCGGCGAGATAATCTGCCGTCGAACCGCGCGAGAGAGCCTGCTCCGTCAATTCGCGATTGATGCGTGCAGCCTCCTCGTTGTCTGGATAGAGCAGCTTGACCTGTCGATCCGTGAGGATGCGCCTGATGATAACTTCTTTGCGTGGATCGGGAAGGAGCATCTTCGGCCCTTTGGCCAGACCAACTTCTCCCGTGTTACGGTTTAGAACATAGCGTCCTTCACCCTTGGGCACAGCCGTCGCATAGTTGACCTCACGGTCGCCGTACTTGACGATGGCATGCTCGGCGCGGGGGTAATATATCGGTTGATCTTTGCCTGTGATGAACAGCTCGTCGCCGACCTTGTGCTCCTTGTCGCCATCTTTGTATTTGGCGGTGACCTTGATGTACAGGCCGCTGCTTTCAGTCAGCTCGATGGCACGGAACTTGAGCTTACTCTCGTCAGACACGAATTCCTCGCTAGGATTCGGGAACACGACTTTGGGACCCTGCTCGAAGCGCTTCTCGCCATTCTGATCGACGAGCACGCAATACTCGAGCTGTTCCAGTGTGACCGCATTGCGGACGTACTTGCCGTTCGCATCCTTCACGACCTCGAGGCCGGTGGGTGGGATGTAGAACGACACGTCAGTTCCCTTGATGATGATGAGCTGACCTACGCTGAGCACTTCTGGACGTTTGACCGTCCGTTGGACCGGCGTCTGCGGCCGTTGCTGCTGTCCGGTTCCTTGACCTCCGTCCTGACCTTGCGAGCCGGGATCAGTCTGCAGACCGGTGGTCTGCGCCTTCATGATCGCTTTGTCCCAGTTCTTCATGGCTTCCTCGTCGTTGATGACGCGGACTACGAGATACTGGTTCATCTGCAACAGATGGCCGGGGATGACTTCGTGGACCTGAAAGGGCCACAAAGCGAATGATAGTGCGCCGGGCAGATTGACTTTGCTGCCATGCTTGAGCGGCGTGAGCTCGTTCTGTGATTTCAGTTTCGGCGACTCGTTGGTGTCGCCGGCGGGATTCGTGATGACCACGTAGCTTCCTTCGGGAACATCCACGTACAGCGAGATGGCGCGAGTTTGATCGGTCACTTCGGACAGCTGACCCCGCGCATCCATCGCCATCAGGCGATCGGTGTCGGAGATGCTGGTCTTGAACGGACCGACACACACGGTGATATGTCCCTTCGTGACGTCTTTCACGAAGGCATACTGGCGCGGGATCAGGACCAAGTCATTACGGTCTCTAGGTTCGGACATACTTTTTCTCTGCCTTTCTTTTTTGGTTGTGTTGAACTGTTGTTTCCCATACTTTGGCTTGGTGAGCCTCAGTATAGACTGTTTCTCATAATACAAAGATTTTAGAAAATGTCAAACGGGGCTCAATATTAAAAATCCCGCCCGGCGCTGCGCCGAACGGGATGGTGGATTGTGTCGAGAACGAATCTATGAGGCAATCCTCGCGATGTACTTGTTGGAGAACTCTTTCTCCCCGGTCACGTTGCGGATCATGGTGATGAAGGGCGGCAGGATGAGCCTGCCCGAACGATCGGTGCGCTCCGCTTCCATCAGGAATAGGTTGCGCCGAGGAGACGTGAAGATGTCCACCTCGAAGTACTGCTCCTTCCAGAAGAACGTGATGCGTTTCTTCTTGATGGTGCGCATAGCCGGATCCCGGAGCGTGAGGAGCGTGCGGTATTCCGCCTCGCTGATGATCTCCTCGCGCTCTTCGCGAACACCCGGCGAGACTGCTTCCTTGACCGTATAGAAGTACGTATACCCTTCGCGGTCTCCACGCGCGCGAACCCGGCGCTCCTCGCCCTTCTTGGGCGACATCAGGTAATCCTGGATGATCATGCTCTCGCAATACGGGACAGGGATGCGCGAGAGGTCGGGACGGCGGATGAGGAACTTGTCCTCGATCTCCAGCGGCACCGGATCTCCGAGCACGCCGCAGATCTCGGCGAGCAAGCGCTTCATCTTCTGCTTGAAGCCGGTGCTGTTGTCGATCACCCGCGGGTGCGGGTGCCGCTGCCAAGCATCGAGCGTGGCTTGGTCGAGCTTCCGCGCCAGATCGGGCGATTCCGAGCGTGCCGCGTTGTTCTTGAGCGTGTAGTATTCCTCCGCGCCGTCCGCCGCCGTACGCAGATGCATGACCGCGTGGTAGCGCTGGTTGCAGATCTCACGTTCGGTGGTATCGTGCCGTTTCAGCAGCGAGCGGAATTCCGCGGGGCGCATGTACGCCTTGCCGTCCATGGTGCCCCGGTCACAGAGGATGACCACTTTGCGTCCTTGTTTGCGATAATGCATGGCGGAGGCTATGAACCGCTGCTCCTGGGTAAGGATGTCGATCAGGATCTCGTCCTGGAATGCCGAGCCAAGCTCGCCGGGGAGGATGCCTCCCATGATGAACTTCGTGGCAGTTTCGGGGACGACGAGGACTTTGTATCCGCGCTCCGAGAGGAACCGGACGATAGCGGCGATGCCGCTGGTCTTGCCGCTGCACGGACCGCCGGTGATGACGATCATCCAGATGTCTTTGCCGATACTGACCAGGTCGAACAAGTCGAATGAGAGCTTCATCGGTTTTTCCTTTGGTTGTTGTTAAAGAATGCTATAAAAACAGTAGCATTTTAAATACAAAATGTCAAACCAAGTTGCCACTCTCTCCCGTATCGTGTAATACTGTCCGCAATGAAACTCGTGATCGTCGAATCGCCGTCCAAGTCAAAGACCATCTCCAAATATCTCGGAGAAGGTTTTTTGGTGCGTGCATCAGTGGGTCACGTACGAGATCTGCCCAAGTCCAGCAAGAAAGCCATAGATATAGAAGGAGGATTCATCCCCCACTATGAAGTGGTGGCCAAAAAAGAGGAGGTGCTCGCCGATATCGCGAGCCAGGCCAAGAAAGCTGATGAGATCATCCTGGCGAGCGACCCGGACCGTGAAGGAGAAGCCATCGCCTGGCATGTCGCCGAAGTTCTGAAGGAACGCCTCGGCAAAGATATCGCGAAAAAGATACAACGTATCACCTTCCATGAGATCACGGAGAATGCGGTCAAGGAAGCATTGGCTCATCCGCGAAAGATCGATGAGAACCTCAAAGAGGCACAGGAAGCGCGCCGCGTACTCGATCGACTCGTGGGATATGACCTGTCAGGCATCATCTGGAAGAAAGTTCGCTACGGCCTCTCAGCCGGTCGCGTGCAATCCCCTGCTCTCCGCATAATAGTAGAGCGTGAGCGCGAGATACAGGCATTCAAGCCGGAAACATTCTGGGTCATCGAAGGCCAGTTCAAAACCGCATCAGGATCACCAGTCACCCTCACGTGTTCGAAAGAACCACGTGACAAGAAAGAAGTAGACGACATCCTCGCGAAGGCTCGTGCCGAAAAGTGGCATGTCG
>CAYZZN010000007.1:10135-14762 GCA_964483165.1 uncultured Candidatus Saccharibacteria bacterium | reverse complement strand
TAGTCCGGTTCACCGTAGATCCAGTAGGACCCATACGGCGAACTTTCCCACCTGAAGTCGGCAGAGGCAGTCGCCCTTACACCAGACCCGTACCACAAACGTTTCCAGAATCCTGGGCGCTTGGGTTCAGGGGGTTGAGGTGCCGAAAGTGACTGTGTATTATTGATGGTCACGTTCACCGATGGCGCGGGCACTGCCGGTACAGCAGGCGCCGTTTTCACACGAATCCTGATGCGCGTAGTGTCCGTCATGGTGACGGCTGATGTGTTGCTGATGGTCGGGACGGAAGCTTGCGAGACAGACGTGGTGTCGGCAATTTTGCCGCGCACCCGTATTGTCACGCCACCCCCTTCTCCAGCATGGACCGGAGATACCGAGGCAATCAACAAGGTGATCACTGTTACTGCGAGTAATTTTGCAAAGATCATGAAACTCCTTTTGATGGTTGAGTTGTTTGTGTCCGGAAACCATTCCGGACGTGCTAGATATATTATACCATGTTTAATATCAAAAAGTCAATAGATACTGCGTATAATCAACATTTGGGCTATAATTATGGCCAATGACCATCATATTTGACGAAGACAAGCAGAATCGCAAACTCAACGAACTCCTCCATAAGGAAGAGGAGGATCTGGTCCAACTCCTTTCGGGAAAATACAACCTTGAATACGTAAACTTACTCGGTACCCCCGTCAACACCGATGCCCTGCGACTCATTCCAGAGACCGTGGCGCAAAGCAGTATGACGGCGGCATTCGCGCTCATCAACAAGAAGGTCAAGATCGCCGCGCGCAATCCCCAAGACGCCAAGGTGCTCGAAGTCATCGCTGACTTGAGCGGCAAAGGCTACCAACCTGAGCTCTATATCACTTCCAAACAGAGCCTCGAGAAAGCTTGGAAAATGTACAAGGACCTTTCATTTGCGTACGAGAGCAAGGCTGGGTCTCTAGAAATATCCAGTGATGAGATCGAGGAGATCATCAATCAAGCCAAGAGTTTGCCGACCATCGTTTCAATTCTTGAAAATACAATGTCCGCAAAGAAGAGTTACCGCATCTCCCGCATCCTCGAAACAGTTGTGGCGGGCGCACTCGCCATCGATGCGTCGGATATCCATTTTGAGCCTGAAGAAAAATACGTACAGCTCAGATACCGTCTCGACGGTGTGCTCCAAGAACTCACTCGTTTCGACAATGAGACGTACGGCCTCATTCTCTCGCGCATCAAACTCATTTCCGGCATGAAACTCAATGTGAAAAAAGATTCACAGGATGGTCGTTTCAGTATACGTCTTGCTGTCGGTGATATCGAGGTTCGTTGCTCCATCCTTCCTGGCGCATACAACGAGTCCGTTGTTATGCGTCTCCTCAACCCAAAGTCCATTGATGTTCCACTCGAGTCACTCGGTATCCACGAGAAGCTATTGAAAGTGCTGATGAAAGAGATTGACCGTCCCGATGGCATGATCCTCACCACTGGCCCGACAGGTTCCGGTAAAACAACCACGCTCTACTCATTCTTGAAAAAGGTCCACAACCCCAAGGTGAAGATCGTCACTATCGAAGACCCGATCGAATATCACCTGCCCGGGATCGTCCAAACACAGGTCAATGAAAAGGGCTACACGTTCGCCGAAGGGTTGCGCGCAACAGTACGCCAAGACCCGGACATCATCATGATCGGTGAAATCCGTGACGGTGAGACGGCTGATATAGCAGTCAACTCAGCGCTCACTGGCCACCTTGTCTTCTCGACCTTGCACACCAATGATGCCGCTGGTACCTATCCCCGCCTCATCGATCTTGGCGTGAATTCCAAAATCCTGACTTCAGCAATCCGTGTCGCCATGGCACAACGTCTCGTGCGCCGCTTGTGCGAAGTATGCAAAAAAGAAGTGCCCCTCGAAGGAAAAACCCAGCAAGAGATCGAGACCATGATCGCCACCATCGAAGATAAGTCGCTCATTCCGGCCACTCGAACAAAGGTATGGACGGCGGTAGGGTGCGAGAAGTGCAACAAAACCGGCTACAAAGGCCGTGTGGGTATCTATGAAGCCATACTGACTGACAAGAAGATCGAGGATGCAGTGGAGACCAACCCGAGTGAACGCGAGATATGGCTGGCCGCACAAGGACAAGGACTCCTCACCATGAAGCAAGATGGCGTACTGAAAATATTGCAAGGAATGACTTCCCTCGAGGAACTTGAGCGTGTGATCTCGATTACTGATTAACTTTCACGATATGCAAAACAATAATCTGGAAATGATGGTACGGAAATTGAATGATGAATTGAAGATCAAGACCGATACTCTCAAGCAAAAAGAGGATGAACTCAAGAAGAGAGAGACCGAAGTGATCGACATCAACAAAAAATTGGCCGAGCATAGGACTATGGTGCCCAAGTTGAAGACAGAAATCCTACACCTTCGCACCGAACTCAGCACGATACACATGAAAATCAGCACGGAACAACGTAATCGTGGGGACGATCTACGTAAACGTGGAATAATCCTGCACTAATCCGTATTAAGCCAGAAAAGGGTTGCTCGCGTCAATTGCTTTTTTCTTGGGGATAGCGCTAGGATGGAAACAGGTGCTTTCTACGAGAGGGGTGCTCATTCGAACACGAAGATCTCTAAGCAATATCTTGTTGCGTGATGCATCAAGCGAGGTAGAGTCCCGAGGATAATTGCAGTAAACAACACCTAGATGTTGGAACCAAAATGTCCTTAGTACTATACCCAAACCTGGGAAGGCCATTGCTTAGAGGTCTATGGGTTCGAATCAATTAAAAATACGAATCGGGGGTGATTCGCATTCAAGTTATTGTGTTGGTACACTATACGTATGGCTGTAGAAATACTCTACAGCTTCATGTGCATCCTAGCATAACCTTATATAAATGTCAATACCCCCTCCAAACTCCCCTACAGATGAGAAAGATGTTGGTTTCCTGGACCAGACGCTCCGTCCGGCACGTTGGGACGAGTATATAGGCCAGAGAAATATCAAGGATAACCTCCATATTTTGCTTACTGCCGCCCAGGAGCGCAAGCATCCCCCTGAACACATCCTTTTCTACGGCCCACCAGGTCTCGGCAAGACCACTCTGGCGCACCTGATCGCCAAGGAAACTGGCGCTCAAATGAAGGTTACATCTGGGCCTGCCATCCTCAAGGTGGGCGATCTGGCCTCTATTGTGACCAATCTTTCGGCCGGAGACATCCTGTTCATCGATGAGATCCATCGACTGAACAAAGCTATCGAGGAAGTGCTCTATCCGGCCATGGAGTCCGGAACGCTCGATATTATCATAGGCAAAGGGCCATCAGCAAGAACCATCCAACTCGACCTCCCTCCTTTCACACTCATAGCGGCCACAACACGAATAGCTATGATTTCCTCTCCCTTGAGGTCACGTTTCTCCGGCGGCGTATTCAAGCTTGAATTTTATTCCGACACAGAGATCGCTGAGATCATCAAAAGGTCGGCAAAAATTTTAGATATTGAGATTCATCCCGATGCAGTGCATGAGATCGCTGTGCGTTCACGATTTACCCCACGTACAGCAAACTACCATTTGAAACGATGCCGAGATTATGCGCAGATAAATAAGACAACACTCACCAAGGAAGTTGTCGAGAAAGCATTATCGATGCTCGGGGTCGACATTCTTGGTTTGACTTCCGCTGACCGCGAGATCTTGAAGGTGCTTATTACGAAATTTGGCGGCGGTCCAACAGGTTTGAACACAATTGCTGCTGCACTTTCTGAGGAACAGGCCACCATTGAAGAAGTTTATGAACCTTATTTGATTCAGCTTGGATTGCTTGAACGCACACCACGTGGAAGGATCGCGACAGATAAGGCGTACACGCATATGGGCGAGAAGGGTGCGTCGAAATTGATGTAATATTATATATATGGATAAAGATAAAATTGATTTAGGTTACATATACGATACGCCGACTGGAATAATTCAAAAAGAAGGAAATATGTTTCGAGGCGCAGCCACGCATGACCCAAATAGACCCTTGTGGGTAAAAGTAATGGCTATCTTTTTTGCTTGTTTAGTATTTTTACTTCCCGGATTAACATTTTTAATCGGGGTCACATGGTCAATCTCTTCTGGTTTCGTTAAATTAAATGAATTTTACGTAGTGATATTACCTATCCTTGTTGGGGCTTTCTGTACATACGGCGGAATAGTAATCGTGCGAGCCAATATGAGGAAAAAATCAAAATAATCTTTGCTTTTTTTATTAATAGTTGTAAACTGCCACCATCATGTCCGGCCATAATAAATACTCAAAGATCAAACATATCAAAGCCAAGAACGACGCCCAGAAGAGCAAGAACTTCGGCAAGCTGGTGCGCCTCATCACCGTCGAGGCAAAGAAGGCCCACGGGCTCCTCACTTCACCGGGTCTCGCAGCGGCTATCGAAAAGGCGCGTAGCGAAAACATGCCCAATGACACTATCGATCGCGCCATCAAGAAGGCCACAACTGACAATTCGGCGGAGATGGAATCCATCATCTATGAATCATACGGTCCCGGCGGAGTCGCGATCTTAATCGATGCCCTCACCGACAACCGTAACAAGGCCGCTCAGGAGATCAA
>CAYZZN010000007.1:0-10035 GCA_964483165.1 uncultured Candidatus Saccharibacteria bacterium | reverse complement strand
AATACACTGTCATACACGGTTACCGAAAGTGTGTTGGTGTCCTCCAAACTACCCACATCAGACGGGAAGAATGAAATGTTAAGGGGATCTTTTTCTGAAGTAAGGACATATTTGCCATTCAAGTATACTTCTGTCTTTTGAGCGGGATATTTACCTGTAGCCTCAAGACGAATCGTCAATGGGTCGCGACGGCCTATCTGAGTACCAGGCCTTGGTGATGCAAATGAAACCTTCAAGGAAGTACCAGGCCCATGAACATCGTCTGTTTGGTTAGGAATAGATATAGTGTTTGATTCCTGGAATTCCGGGTGAGCCATCTTGTAGGTATCGAACCATTTTCGTACACCGTACTCCCAATGTTCATACTGAGAATCTTGACCCGGATTCTGGGGCGCAGGACCCAACGGATCATCTTTGTTGAGCCAATGCAATATCGTGTGAACATTGTTGAATACAACTTCTTTTCTGGTCTCGATAGGCGTATGCTCAGTAGCAACCTTTCCTGACACGCTATCCACCCAATATGAGGCACCACCCTCCCATACACCCCGGAGTACTGGCTTATTATCGTTAAGGGGTTGCGGAGGGGTCTGGAAATTCTCCGGCGGAAAATTCTGGGCAACCTGTGACATGAATGCTCCCCACACTGGTGCAATGATGAGACCAGCGACATTGTGCTGCATCGGCGTGTTGTCATTCTTGCCAGCCCACGCGCCCACAACCAAGTTGGGTGTATACCCCACAGCCCACACATCACGATAATCATTGGTGGTACCCGTCTTGATAGCTACCTGGCGTCCAACACTTTCTGCGATAGGCTTCAGGCTGGCCATACGCACTGATTCATCTGACAGGATGTCCGATATCTGACGAGCTATATCAGCCTCAATCACCTGAGAAGGTGTTGTTGAGGGTGGAACCTCCTCAAGAATGGTACCTTTGCTGTCCTCAACACGCAGAATCGAACGATACGGGTTGCGTAAGCCATCATTGGCAAATACACCGTATGCACTGGTCAATTCAAGCAATGAAACTTCTCCACCTCCCAACACCAGGGTCAATCCGTAACGATTGGGGTCTTTCAGACTGGTTATACCGAGATCTTCGGCTGTTTCCAGTGAGTTTCCGATCCCCGCCAAATAGAGCGCCTTGACCGCAGGTATGTTGCGAGATTGCGCCAATGCTTTGCGAATACTCATAGGTCCCTCGAATATATGATCGTATTCGTCCGGCGAGTAACAGACCTTTTCAGGATCATCTGCTTTGTTGTTCGGCTTGCCCTCTTTGTCACAACGGGTTGAGAACTCCGTCTGTGTGTCGAAAAGGACAGTCTCCGGTGTATATCCCTTCTTGAAAGCGGTTGCGTACACAAGTGGCTTGAATGTGGAACCTGGTTGGCGTTGTGCCAGCGCTATATTGAAATTACCATCAATGCTCGGATCAAAATAATCGCGCGAACCAACCATAGTGAGAATATCGCCGGTTTTTGGATCTATGGCAACCATGGCGGTGTTACTCGCGTTGAAGTTCGAGGTGAGTGAGGGGGAGAATTTGGTGATAACCTCTTCGGCTTTCTCTTGCATACTATAGTCAAGCGAGGTTATGACGCGCAGACCTCCATCCATAACTACGTCCTCGCCGTACTTTTGGGTAATGTAGTCTTTCACGAACATGACGAAATGTGGGGCGCGAATGTTGCCGTCATTTTTGGCCAAAAACTCAACTTTTTCCGCAATGGCCGCATCGTATTCTTCCGAGGAAATAAGTTTAAGCTCCTTCATGCGTTGTAATACCAGCCGGTGTCGTGAATCGAGAGCATCACGATGTGTACCATACGGAGAATAATACGTCGGAGCTTGCGGTATAGCAGCCAAATACGCCGCTTGCGCCAAGGTCACATCCATCGATGGCCTCCCAAAAAAGACTCGGCTTGCTTCTTCAACACCAAAGATGGTGCCGCCGTACGACGTGTCATTCAGGTATGTTTCAAGAATCTGGTCTTTACTCATGATTCCCGTGAGCTTCACCGCAATAACCCACTCCTTGATCTTGCGGGTGATGGTTTTGTCTTTGGTGAGCAGAGAATTTTTCACCACTTGCTGAGTGATAGTAGATGCTCCTTGACTGTACTCCCCTGCGGTGAGGTTGGCGAGAATCGCACGAACAATGGAAGTGGGCTCTATGCCGTTGTTGTTATAAAAATTGGCATCCTCGATCGCGATCGAAGCTTGTTGAATGAAAGGAGATATCTGTGCAAGAGCAACCGCGGTTCTCTTTGCGTCCTTACCCGTATCATAGAGGAGAATCTCGCCTGTTCTATCGTAGATTTTGGTGGATTCGGCAGTCTTCCTATTCTGGAATGAGCTCAGATCGGGCATTTTGAGGGTAGCTACCCACAAGGTAACAAAGCCAGTCAAAATAAACGCCGCTGATATACCCAATACGGCGAGACGCTTGCCGTAGTGCTTCATGATCTTTTTTCGTTTGTGGTGCGACATGGAGTCTTATTATAGCGAATATAGCAAAAGACCGCATGTAGTGTGTATGCGGCCTGATGCGCCCATATAGGGAACTATTCTTCCCAACGATCACCAAAAGGATTGAGTTCTTCCCCATCAAGACTTGCTTCTTCTGAAGATTCCTCGTCTTCGGTGGCTCCAATCAATGGATCTTCCTCGAGTTTTTCTTCAATACCCCCTACAACTTCAGGCTCATCAATCTCAAGTGGTTTCTTGACCTTACTTGGAGTAATATCTGCCTCGTGTATCTGTTCTTCTTGCACGACTTCTACGGTTGCTTTTTTTGTTTTCGGGCGGATGCTTTTTGTCGACGTTTTTGTTGCCGTTGCCATGCTAAATAAGGAAATTAATTTCTATGCAGACAGTTGTAACAAAGATACTTTATTTTGGCAAGAAATATGTGGACAACCCTAACCAGATATATCAATTAAGTCCGTACGTGCGCGGCATGGGTGAGCGCTACAGCGATAGCATCATATTCGTCATCTTGTGTAACTTTTTTAGGCATTGAAACAAGCAGACCGACCATTTTGATGACGCGTTCCTTATCGCTCCTACCATCACTCGTGACAGCCATTTTGATCTGCATGGGGTTATATTCGTGAATGGGTATACCTGCTTGTATGGCCTCATACATGATAATGCCGCGAGATTCTGCGACACGCATGGCTGTCTTCTGATTTTTTGTTATAAAAAGAGTCTCAATGGCAAACGCATCTGGCTTGAATTCCTTGATGATCCTCCGTACCTCCGTGCCGATCTTTCCGAAACGGGTATAGATATCTTCCTTTGCTGAGGTTTGTAGACAATCAGAATAGATGAGGGTTTCCTTACCCTTGCTTGGTTTTTCTATGATAGCTATTCCGAGACGGTCATAACCGGGGTCAATGCCAAGAATTTTCATAGGTGTATTATCTAATATCCTCTACGATTCGAATACTCTGTAGTGAATTTATTTCTTGAATAATCGTCTGCTTTTTGATGAAAATCTGGGAACGCGCAGATTGGCTGACGTCTTTGAGGACGGCGATGGAAGATTTGAATGATATAGCTTCAACAGGAACCTCAACATTAACAATCTTTTTAAGGGAATCACGAACGACTGATCGTACGAATAATTCCTTGGTGTGCCGATTCTGTATCTTCTTGAAAAACTCTGAAATTTTCAGCATAGAGGCGCTTACCTATTCATCGGCATAACCAGATAGAGGAACGTCTGATCTCCTGAGACCGGCTTAATGACAACAGGTTTATTCAAGCCATTGAGTTGGAGTGAGACGCTATCGGCATCGATGGACTGGAATCCATCTGAAATATACTTGTAGTTAAAATTGATCTCCATGCGATCCCCAGTCAATGCGGCATCAACCACCGTCTGATTTTCTCCAACATCGCTATTCTTGGTCTGTATTTCAAACAATTTTCCTTTTGGATCGACGGTAAGATGTACTTGATTGAACTTGTCAGAGAAAATATTGGATATTTTGAGTGCGTTCAATATATCTTGTTTCAGAGCTACTGCTTCTGTAGTGAAAGACTTGGGGATAATCTGTCTATAATCAGGGAACACCCCATCAATGATGCGCGACACTATATAGGTACCGCCATGTTCAAATGAAATGAGGTTTTTGTTGGCACGAACCGTAGCGGGTGCACTGAAGCTTGATAACACACGGATAATGTCCTGAATATTCTTGAATGGGATGAGAATATCGCTCAACTTGGTCGTAAGGGGTGCTTGTATCTTCTTTTCTGCCAAACGGAAGGAGTCCGTGGCTACAAATGTGAGATGTTCCCCGTCCTTGTAGATATAGACACTTGAGAGTTCCGGTTTAACACTTGAAACAGAAGCGCTGTACGAGACAGAGGTGAGTCCGTGTATGAAATCCTCAGGTGCTATCTGGTATTCCTGCCCATCCTCAATTTTGGGGATACTCGGAAAATCTTCAGGAGGGAGCGTTTTTATGACGCCTTTTGACTTACTGGTCTTGATAAGCGCATTTCCCGAAGAGACTTCTATAATAACTACTTGATTCTGATCAGATATCTGTGAAAGGAAGGAGGAAATCGTGTGAGCGGGTATGGCAATGGTTCCTTCACCGTCAGACTTAGCTGGTATTGATATCTCAACACCCACATCGAGGTTGGTCGCCTTGAATACAACGTTATTTTTCGTGACTTCCATGAGGATACAAGAAAGAACGGGTAAAGTCTGATGTTTACCTGCCACTCGTTCGATGAGTGTGACCGCATCTTTCAATTTTTTGCATCCAATTTCTAATTTCATGGTATTTTTTTATTCTAATCTCACACAACGTGTTGTTAGGACTGTGGATATGTTTACAACTTTATTTCATCGCTCTTTATAAGGGTTTTTTACCATCATCTTTTCTCTCATCTTGTTTGTCGAATTCTTCTCTATCACTTTTTATTTTTTTCTGTGAACAACTCACCTGTTTACCCACACCCTCTTACATCACTACTCACTCGATACTCACGGCTTATCCACAGAACTACAACATAGTGCGGACCTGCGTGATCTCCTGTGACAACAACTGATCGGTCTTCACCTCCTCTTTCATCTTCTCGTATGAGTGGATGACGGTGGTATGGTCTCGACCACCTAGTTTCTCGCCGATAGAGGGGAAAGATATACCGAAATCTTCTCGGAGTATGTACATAACCACCTGGCGTGGGCGTACCACCTCCTTTCTGCGTGTTTTGTTGTATATACTCTCCTCTTCTATGTTGTAGAACTCCGAAACGACTTTCACCACATCCTTCACTGACATCATTTTCTTCGGTTTAACGTTGTTCTTGAGGATACCTCGGACTTCATTGAGGTTGAGTTCACGATTCTTGAGCTGGATTTGGCACGCGATAACGTTGATGATCCCCTCTATTTCACGGATATTATCCTCGATAGAGCCGGCAATATGGTCTATGATCTCTTCTGAAAGCGTAATATTGTGTGGAGCACATTTGCTTCGAACGATCATCATGCGCGACTCCTGGTCGGGCTCAGGTATATCAACGATCATACCCATACCGAATCGACCTTTGAGACGGTCTTCCAGTCCCGGAATAGCATTTGGATGCTTATCACCTGAAAATACAAGCTGACGGGCAGTATCGTGGAATGTGTTGAAGAAGTGGAACAATTCTTCCTGGAATTTCTCCTTGCTAGCGAAAAACTGCACATCATCCATGATGATGACGTCGTATTTTCGGTATTTATCCTTGAATGCCTGGACTTTTCCCTCTTGGATAGATGTGAATAACTCAGATCCAAAGCGCTCCGATGTTAAATAGAAGACTTTTTTGTTCGGGTAGAGCTTCTTGATCTGGTTTCCTACAGCCTGAATAATATGTGTCTTGCCACGACCAGTCTGTCCATAGATGAAGAGTGGGTTGTAAGTCTGTCCAGGACTCTTGACTACCATTTGCGAGGCCGCATGCGCGAGTTCGTTGAATGGGCCTACCACCAGATTTTCAAATGTATAGCGCGGATTGAGGTTGTCCTCCTTATTTATGTAGAAATCCTGAAGCGGCATAGCTATAGTAGGAGCAGGCATAGTGTCTTTCTTGGTTACACCACCTCCTTTACCGTCTTCCCTCACAATAACGTACTCCAAGGCACGTACACGCTCGTTCATTTGGCGTAGAATGCGCAGAATTGAGTTGTGGAACTTCTTTTGGAGCCACTCATGGGTAAATGAGTTCGGCACCCCCAGATAGATAATACCTTCATTTTCGCGGAGAATACGAATATCCTTGAACCATGTGGAAAAGTTAGCTTGGGAGACTGCAGTCTCTATTTCTACCAAAGCACTTTGCCACATTTTTGAGTAATCATTCATAGGATTTTGGTGCCTCTAAGTATATACCTGTTTATAATTTTGCAAACTTGTGGAGAACAAAAAAATATGTTGATAAGGTGGGGACAGGACGGACATTGAGTGGTTGACATGACTGACTTGCAGACTTGTCTAATTTGGACTATAGTGTTCGCATGTCATTCACATACAATCCTAAAAAGCGTAAGCGCGCCAAGACACATGGATTCCGCGTGCGCATGAAAACAACTTCAGGACGCAAAGTTCTTGCACGCCGCCGTGCCGATGGCCGCAAGCGCATCGCTGTCTAACTATGATTTCTCGTTCACACAGAGTGTCTGTTGAACAGTTCAATATGGTATTGGAGAAAGGGAGGGTGGCTCACTCTCCCCTTTTTCTCGTGAGGTTTCTCAAAGGCATGGCCGATGTTCGTGTGGCAGCAGTTACCCCAAAAAAGGTTGCCAAGACTGCCACTGCTCGCAACAGTATGCGCCGTAAGATATATGAAGCAGTAGGACCACTCAAAAATTCTCTAACTCCAGGAACGCATATACTCATTTTCGCTAAACCAGCACTTGTTCCCCTGTCACGTACAGAGATAGCTCCCGCTCTAAAAACACTCTTTGTGCAAGCGGGTATTCTGCGCTAGTATTACCAGATTGTTGAATAGCTTAATCGCTTAACCACTATGTATCACGAACTCATTTTTCGCCCTCTCTACAACGGTCTTGTCGGTATCATGGACCTTATTCCTTGGATTGATGTTGGTGTCGCGGTGATCATATTCACCGTCATAGTGAAACTCATACTCTTTCCCCTCTCCAAGGCATCGTTGCTGACGCAGGTCCGTATGAAGGAAATCGAACCTGAAGCGAACAAGATCAAGGCCCAGTATGCTTCCGATAGACAGACTCAGGCCCTCAAGATTATGGCACTTTACAAGGAAAAGAAGATCAAACCATTCTCCGGTATACTCCTCCTCATCATCCAACTCCCTATCCTCCTAGCGCTGATTTCTGTCTTCTACAAAATTATTCCCACAGTCAATCCGGAGTATCTATACAGTTTCGTTTCCGTTCCTGATATTTCGGGCAAGATTCTTTTCCTTGGTCTGATCGATTTAACCCACAAGAGCCTGATTCTCTCGTTGATCACCGGTATCGTGCAGTTTTTCCAACTCCACTTCTCATTGGCGTCTCGTCCCCAAGTACCAACGGCTGGAGTACCTGCAAGTGATGATTTTGCATCACGATTGTCGGGGTCTATGACCAAACAAATGAAGTTTTTCCTTCCTATCTTGGCATTTGCTTCCACATATTGGCTTATTCCCTCACAGTTCCCTCAGGCGGCGTCCATCATCGCTATTTACTGGTCGGTGAGCACCCTCTTCACTCTTGGACAGGAGTTGTATATTCGAAGGAAGTTGGCGAGGCAGGGCGTTAAGTAAAAGTCAGGCAGTGTGGTGAGGATACATTGCGGAGCCCTTTCGGGCGAGCATAGCAATTTTCAAAAAGACGAGATCGTGAGATCTCGTCTTTTTGAAAATATGCGTGTATCCGAATCCACACTGCCTGACTTTTACGTCTCGTTAGTTCCCCGCCACCAAATCCAATGACCACAAGGAGAGGTCATTTTTGTGCATCGATCACCCGATCAGCTGTATCAACGATCTGAGACAAGAGGTTGATCTCTCCTGTCGCCGCATTTACCTGCCAGATCTTGTCCACTAAGGAGACAGAGCCTGTGTACCAGTCATCAGGATACGTTGCTGCAACCGGCTGGGAAGGAACTGCGCAATAGAGCATTTGCTTGTAGAAATTGCCCCAGACGCACTTGTCGGCAAGGGTTCGTATGACCGCATCAGTTCCCTTATTTTCCGGCACATTATATATGCTTGTCAGTATATTGTCCGCATTTCCCGTAAAGGAGGCGGCTACCCATTTGCCGTCAGTGCTGACCTTGGTACTGAGCCCCGGCAAAGGACCGATGATCTTTTTCCAGACACCTGTCTTGGGGTCTACGAAATAGAGGTATCCGCGTTCGTCGGCTGAACCTTTGGTGGTGATGGCGATGGTGTTGTCTGACGGCCAGTCAACATTAACCTGTGTGAGAGGTGTGGTGAATATCTGGACCATCCCTGTTCCATCCAAAGCTGATGTATAGCCGATACCTGTCCCATTCTGGTTCATGAACATGAATAGACGGTCTTTCTTGGGCGATGCGGCGTAAGATACGATGTTCGCCGGAAGACTCTTGCCCTTGAGCTCGTAAGGCGTCAAAGAGCCATTGGATGTTTGTTGCGATCCTGTAGTTGAAGCAGTTGAAGTGGCAATCTTGGGTAATACGCGGGTTTTCAATTCCGCAAATATACCGTTAGGGGCCGCACTTACATCAGTGAGCTGAAGAGCCGCGAACCCGGTCAGGTTTTTGTTCCACACACTTTCATATATCTTCGGCACAACGGTATTCGAGAGTGTTGCGATGTCCAAAGTATTTCCGCGAGCTTCATAGACATTTCCCCTCCCCCTCTCTACCCAACGGATGGCGGTGGTGGTGCTTGCCGGCTTTGCACCGATAGCTCCAGTGGTGCTGGCGCCGTATCCTCCAACTGGCGTGTTGCTGAGAAGGCGAAGTGCGGGGATTTTTGCGGGAATGATAGAAGCAGTGGAAGTCGAGTTGATGGTGGTTCCTGAGCCAGTTCCCGTCTGAGACCCGGTTCCCGATGGATTCCTACCAAATGGCGTAAATCCACCTGGTTGGGCGTCGGAAGAAGTGTCAGTCGAATCCGATGTTGTGCCCCGCAGGAAAAACTGCCAGTATGCTGCTCCGGCGATGATCAGGATGAAGAAGAGGGCAAGGATTATTTTTAGTGGTTTCTTCATAGGGGGGTGTTATTTTATCGCTTCAATCTGTCTTGTCTTGTCCAATGACTGTTGTACTAATTTCGCCTTTAATTCTGGGTTGGTTATACTTCCCCGATATTGGCTTACAATGCTTTGAATCTGTCCCCCCGCTGTTGCTTGAGCTTTTTTGAGATCGGCCTGATATTCCTTCGGGGAGTAGGTGAGCCATTTTGTCGGGTCGACGAAATACGCAGCAGGCCCTATGACATTTTCCTGTAGATCACTCAGTCCACCGACGAATCGTGAAAACGCAGTTTGCTCATTTAAATATTTACTTTGTACGTCGTTAACCTTGGCGATCTGCTCATTGATTTTTATGGCCGCGACTGAATAATTGTGATAATCCTGCAGTTCGCGAATCTGATCCGGTTGAGCGCCGGCAGTGATCAGGCTTCGGTATTGTTCACTGTACACATCGTCTATCTGCTTTATTGCAGCTGGATAGTTTCTTCCCTTGCTTCCTGTCGATGGTGAACTCAAACCATATACATTTGTGTCGAAAGCTCCTTTGGCGAGGACCAACCTTATATTTCCCTGCTCAGCACTTATCTGATTTTGTAGTGCGGCGAGCTCGACCGCGATGTCTGCAGCTTCACTTGGGTCACCGGATTTCTGAGCCTCCTTCAACCTTTCCTCCAATGCTTTTTTTTGAGTCTGGAGATTGGTTATTTTTGCATCGGACTGATTGATTTGATCCTTGTACTTATTCATATCGAGATGATACTTGCCGACTTCCGAAGCAAGGTCATTCAAGAATTCGCTTGACGATTTCTCCAC
>CAYZZN010000006.1:7772-15353 GCA_964483165.1 uncultured Candidatus Saccharibacteria bacterium | reverse complement strand
AGGTCAAGAGGATCTGGGATCCCAAAGGCATTTTTAATCCGGGAAAGAAAGTGGGAGGGAATTGGGAGTATGCGATGAGGCATGTGGTGAAGTAGTACCAACACCTGTAGATGTGATATTATGTAAGTACATTAATTAATCTCCATGGCAGACCACATCGAACTTATCCTTGTCTTTCTAGCCGTTATCATCGGTGTTGTTACTGCGGCCTATTTCTATATTTCCGCTGGTGCCTTCGGTCACTTGAATCTGCTACGCGACTCCCTCAAACTGATTTCTTCGGGCATGTTTATCATCGCTATAGGTGTTCTTATTGGCGCATTTATTTCATTCGAAGCGAAGCAAGGTTTTGATCTGTTCTTCTATGACATTCCGCTCCAAGCATTCTTTTATCTTTTGTACATTATCGGTTCGGTGTTGATTCTCTTCGGGGCGCGAAAATTTACAGCGCGACCCACTCAAGAGGTTGTTGATGTTTCGTTGCGAGGACGATAGTTATACACAGTTTGCGAAAAAAACGCTCGCAATCGTGCACACATGCCGTATAATAAATAGCGGTCGAGCATTTGGCAGCCGTAATAAAAAAGCTCAAACAACTCTCATGGCAAAGAAAAAGAGAAAGGTTGCGAAGAAGAAAGCTTCTTCCAAGAAAAAGAAGGCCGGCAAAAAGAAGCGCCGATAGTCCTTCGACTCCGAAAGACGCGCACATGCGCGTTTTTCATTTGTGTGCTAACATAATCTCATTATGGCAAAACGAGCATCAGTTCAAAAGAAAACATCACGTTCTCGCAAGACCAAGAAGCGCATCGTGGCAAAGCACGCGCGACTCTCGGCAAAGAAGCGTTAGTATTTTTATCAGTACAAAACCGCGTCATCTATCGAGGCGCGGTTTTGTGTTGGTGGGGGGCGAATTACCAATTAGCGATCTTGTATCCTAGGTAAATGCCAACCAATCCGCCGATAGTATTACCTATGATACCAGTAAAGGAGAACAGGCCTGAACCCCACAGTGTGGGGAGCCATCCGCCTACCATCGAGCCGACTATGGCGCCGATCCATATGAGGTGACGCATATCCATGCAATAAGTATATCATTTTCCCGTTGAAGCACTTGACGACTCTGATACAATGGATACATGACGAATCAACCAACATTGAAGAGTGCGGTGCTGGCAAACGGATGTTTTTGGTGCACCGAAGCAGTGTTTGCCTCAGTAAAAGGAGTTTATTCGGCAGTGTCCGGCTATACGGGAGGCACTACGAAAAATCCTACCTACGAACAGGTCGGTGGCGGGAATACGGGACACGCCGAGGCTATCAAGATTGATTACGATCCGGCGGTCATTTCGTATGATGATTTGCTTGCAGTGTTTTTCAATACGCACGATCCGACCACATTGAATCGGCAAGGAAATGATACTGGAACTCAGTACCGCTCTGCCATATTTTATGTTGATGACGAACAGAAGGATAAGGCCGAAAAGTTGGTTGCCGAATTGAATGCGTCAAAAGCATACGACAAGTCCGTCGTAACTGAAGTGAAACCGTTGACGGAATTTTATCCGGCTGAGACGTATCATCAGGAGTATTACAAGAATCATGCCGATCAGCCGTATTGTCAGATCGTGATCGCGCCCAAGCTGGAGAAACTGGAGAAACGGTTTGCCGAATTGTTGAAAAAGTAAATTCACCACCGTAGAAGAGAGATTGACTAAGCTTTGAAGCGTGGTAGATTGAAAATTGAACAATCAACAGAAAGGAACAAGGTGGCCAAACCACATATACCTCAGGAGCTCATTGATCGCATTGCGCGCAACTATCCGAATGCGAAAATGATCCGTTTGCCGGAGAAAAATCCCCAGGAAGTCATCTTTGAGACCGGACGGTCCGAAGATGGGAGTTGGAGCACTGCAGTAGCTATCATCAAAAAAAGCAGGCTCCATTTTCATCATTCGACGGTTGAAAATTACTTCATCCTCGAAGGGGACCTCAAACTTGAAGGAGGTGACCACAAGGAACGCATAACCTGCGACCGGTGTACGACCGGTGATCAGGTGCGTGTTTCGCCGGGGCGCGTTCATCGCGCTTTAGCGGGTATGAGGATCCCTGTGGTGCTGGTCCTCGCTCGTCCCGCGTGGCGGCTCGATGATCACATTTTTGTCCCTGAGTGGACATGATCGCATACAAGCAAAGCCGCTTCTCGCAAGAAACGGCTTTTCTATTTGTTGTATTTTGATTGTGCGAAAAAAGTTTGTAGTGGGCATGATCTGAGAAATCGTACTATACTTACTGTATGAACGAAGACGAACTCAAAAAGAAACTAACGCCCGAGGAATATCGCGTGCTCCGCGAAAAGGGGACTGAAGCTCCATTCTCGGGGAAATTGTTGCATGATGACCGTGATGGAATGTATACCTGTAAAGTTTGTGGCGCCAAACTATTTTCATCTGATGCAAAGTTCGACTCGGGTACCGGGTGGCCATCATTTGATCAGGCACTACCTGGAGCAGTCAAAGAGATTGCGGACAATAGCCACGGATCGCATCGCACTGAAATCGTCTGCGCGCAGTGTGGATCACATCTCGGACACGTATTCAACGATGGTCCGACAAAGACCGGAATGAGGTATTGCCTCAATTCGGTATGCTTGGATTTGGAGGAGGGGAAATAGTCGTATAAAAAATCCCGCATGGAGTGTATCCAGGCGGGGAATGGGGGCCGAACTCACATAAGGAAGGTGACTTTGACGAACGCGCAGACGAGTAGCCACACGATACCGAGGGCGGTAACAAAAACGCCGACGTACGAGACTCCGACTGCTCGACCAAGCTTCCATTTGGTGGCATTGTTGAATGCTGTTCCTATAATGTACAATCCGAGCACAAGAATGCCGATACCGATCCAGAGGAAATATTCCATGTCGTGCCTTTCATTGTTGGTTTGTGCATGATAATACACCCGTTCGTATTTTTTGCAACGTGCAGAAAAAATCGGCGTGAAGCCGATTTTTCTATTTCTTCTTTTTCACCTCAATACCCAATTCTCGCCACTGCTTTTCGGAAATTTCACTCGGTGCTTCCATCATGAGATCCTTGCCTTCACCGGTCTTGGCGAACGCGATAACCTCACGGATGCTCGGCTCGTTTTCGAGAAGCATGACCAGACGATCCAGACCGAGCGCGCAGCCGCCGTGTGGAGGGGCGCCAAACTCGAATGCTCCGAGTATGTGGCCGAAACGCGCATCGATGGTCTCTTGAGGGAGTCCAAGGATTTGGAAGATTTTGTTCTGGATGTTGCGCTGATGGATGCGTATAGAGCCGCCGCCGATCTCGCTGCCGTTCAATACGATGTCATATGCGTTGGCGCGAGCCTTTGATGGGTCGGTATCGAGAAGGGCCGCATCTTCATCCTTCGCTGAAGTGAACGGATGATGAACCGCTTGGAGTCCACCCTCATCATCCTTTTCGAACATGGGGAAATCGACGACCCAGCAGAATGCGAGCTCATTCGGGTTATTCTTGTCGGTACGCATATCGGGTTTGTCGTTGCCGTATTTCGCCATCGACTCGGCATACGTGATGCGAGGAAACGGAGCTTCCTTGATCTTTTTGTGAGGATAAACAGACTTTACCAAGTCGATGAGCATCTTTTCGGTCATCTGGATGATCTCTTCTTGTGAGACGAACGAAAGCTCATAGTCGAGCTGGGTGAATTCCGGTTGGCGATCCCCGCGGGTGTCCTCGTCGCGGAAACAACGGGCGATCTGGAAATATTTCTCGAAGCCGGCGACCATGGAGAGTTGCTTGAATTGCTGAGGGGACTGAGGGAGCACGTAGAATTTGCCCTGTTCGAGGCGAGATGGCACGACGTACTCGCGCGAACCTTCCGGAGTTCCTTTCATGAGGATAGGAGTTTCGATCTCGACGAAATCCTGCTTGTGGAACTCATCACGGAAAAACGAGATGATCTTGTCGCGGTTGCGAATATTTTTCTGCATGCGAGGGCGGCGCAGATCGAGGTAGCGGTATTTGAGGCGGACTTCTTCGCTGATCTCAGCACCATCGCCACGGACGTCGAAAGGAGGGGTCTGTGCTTCATTCAAGATCTCAAGCTTTTTGAGTTCCATTTCAATATCACCATTGGGCTCTATTTCACCCGTCTCCTTATTCTTGGAAATCATACGCTCAGGTCTCTTGTTGACCATGCCGGTGGCGCGGATCACCCATTCTGAGCGAACGGTACTTGCAGCTGCGTGCGCTTCCGCGTTGTTCGGCAATGCAACGGACTGGACTTTGCCTGTCATATCGCGAAAATCGATGAAAATAAGTTTGCCGTGATCGCGACGAATATCCACCCAGCCGGAAATGGAGACTTCTTGGCCGATATGCTGGGGGAGGTCTTTGATATAGGTTCGGGCGGGGGATGTATTCATGGGGAGTACTATAGCATTTCTCCTTATTTTTTCACACTTCGCAGCTCCGGATCTATTTGGTATACTCTATATATGAGACTTGTTTCATTTGCAGTCATATTGTTGGTCCTTATTGGCGGCATCGTCGCCATCAAGAATAAAGCCACTCCACCGACTCCAGAACCACAGCCTGAGCCGGGCGCGGTTATTTCCTATACCTCAGACGCTGCGGAGCTTATTCATATCACTTCACCCAAACCGGGCGCGGTTATTTCCTCACCCCTCAAGATCACCGGTGAAGCAAAGGGCTACTGGTTCTTCGAGGCGAGTTTCCCCGTGTCACTCACCGACTGGGATGGTCGGATTATTGCCGAAGGACATGCTGAGGCCCAAGGTGACTGGATGACTGAACAATTCGTGCCATTCGAGGCAGTACTTACTTTTGCAGATCCTTCTACTGAGGCGGACTACAGCAAACGTGGCACGCTCATCCTGCAGAAAGACAATCCATCAGGATTGCCAGAACATGACGCGGCCGCGGAGATGCCGGTGAGATTCAAGTAATCTGTGATATAGTCTGCTCTACCTATGAATACTGATATCCCTGCCGGTGTTAGAGAAAAAGCAGCCCTGATTCTCGCTGAAATCCAAAAATCTACTTCGGTATTGCTGCATTGCCACCCATCACCAGATCCTGATAGTGTAGGCACGGCACTCGCCATGAAATTTGCCGTCGAACAGCTCGGCAAAAAAGCTACAGTTTTCAGGGGAGATTCCGAGATCCCTGCGGCGTTCATGCATTTCCCCGGCGCTACAGATATTGTGTCGAATAATTTTTGGGAGATGGATCTGAGCCAATTCGATCTCTTCATCATCGTCGATTCTGCAGTTGATGGTGTTTCCCGAATAAAGCCTGCCGTTATCCCCGAATCCATGCGTGTGGTCAATATTGACCATCATGCTACTAATAAAGGGGATGGACAAATTTCACTGGTGGACACGACATATCCCGCGGCGGCGGAGCTCCTCTTTGATCTTTTTTCATGCATGGGCATTACGATTACGCCCGAGATTGCACTCAATTTATTTATGGGCATATACTCCGATACGGGCGGATTCAAGTATGAGAAAACAAATTCTCGTACATTTATGGCGGCAGCCGAGCTCACCCGTATTGCGCCGAGCTTTTTCAAAGCTGTTGCACTGATGGAAAACAGTAGTACTCTCGGTGACCTGCAGTATCGAGGCGCGGCACTGAGTTCCATCAGCACGTTCTGTGACGGCAAAGTCATTCTCTCGCTCATACCGTATTCACTGCTTGAAGAAAAAAAGATTCCATCAGTCAGCGTTTCCGCCGGATACATTTCCTCCATACTTCGTTCGGCCGGACAGTTCGATATTGTGGGTGTGCTGGCCGAAGCCAAACCGGGCCAGTTGCGTCTCAGTTTCCGCACACGTGATGCCGATCTCTACGATGTTTCCAAGTTGGCCGCTTCGCTCGGTGGTGGAGGACATCGCGCAGCCGCCGGCGCTGTGCTCGCGATGTCTCTCGAGGATGGAACGAAACTGGTCCTCGAGAAAATGCGCGAATTATTTAATCTATAAAATAGTACTCCATGGAACACCAGCCGAAAAAAATCCCGTGGTTTATCTTGATTATCATTCTGCTCGCCATTCTTGCCGGACTGCAGTGGTGGCAGACAAGGAATCCGAGTGTTTCTACTTCAAGTATTACCAATCAATCATCAACATCAATCAAATCTATGCATACCATCACTATTGAAACCAACAAAGGAACTATCGTATTTGAAACGTTCGACAACGACGCACCGAAGACAGCTCAAAACTTTATTGATCTTGCCAACAAGGGATTTTATAACGGGGTAATATTTCATCGCGTCATCGAAGGATTCATGATCCAAGGAGGAGATCCGACGGGTACAGGTACCGGAGGTCCTGGCTACAAATTCGCCGATGAATTGAACCCAGCCACTCCATCATACAAGGCGGGATATGTTCGCGGCACTGTCGCCATGGCAAATTCAGGTCCGAATACTAACGGTAGCCAATTTTTCATCATGCACAAGGATACGCCACTGCCTCACGCGTACACCATCTTTGGCAGGGTAGTGAAAGGTATCGAAGTCGTTGACGCGATCGCAACTTCGCCGGTCAATGGCAGTGATCGTCCGCTTTCTGACATTGTGATGAAGAAAGTAACTGTTGCGGCAAAATAGATAATAAAAGGCGCCCGTTACGGGCGCGTGGCGATGGTTTTTTGTTCGATCTGGATGCCTCGAAGCCAGAAGATGGTGGTCCGTACAAATGGGCAGTCAGGACTGTGTGCAGACTGTAAGAACCAGAATGCGCATTCATCCGACTGCTCTGCGTCGAGTCGCGTCAGTGCCATGATCTCCCTGTCAGTCTTGCCGGTGAGACGTCGCATGATGGACAGGAGATCTTTTGCGCGTATCCACTGGTTTAGTGTGCCGGTGCGCAATTCATGTATGAACGACTCGAGTACCGATGAGTCGAATGATTTGAAGAACGTGGCGACCGCCGCTTCGCAGCGCCTGAGTTGATCATCGCTTTTCCCTTTGTCATTTGGGAAGTAGCGATCGAAGATGTCGTTACGTTCCTTGTGTTGCATAATGAAGGAAGCCCGGTCGATGACCCGTGGGTCCAGGAGTGCTTCAGAGAGAAGAGAGGATTTATTCATAAGTAAAGTGCACGTGTTCGTTTTCAGTATACGTGTTCGCGGTTTCGGGCGCAAAGCCGGTCTATGATGTGCCCAATTTGGTTGTATTTGACTTTTAATACAATATGTGCTATTGTGTGATTTGGAAAGGAGCACCATGATACCCAAACACCGCAGACCGCAGTTTCCCCTGAGTCTTGCCATTGTTGGTAGTGATCTGATCGGCAAGCAGATGATCGCCGAACTGTTGTCGCGTGCCGGTGAACGGCACGGACAAGAGATTGACGTGGTTGTGATCGAGAGTACTGGGTCTCCTGAAGAAACAACCCAACTCCTCAAAGATCTCGCTCGCGATGGTCGGGCCATTCTCACTGTTGAGGATGAGCACCCGGTTCCTTCTGATGTGGCCGCTCAGATGAACGATCTGATGTGGATTGCCGGACAAGAGCAAAAGTCCTCCAGCCAGACTCTC
>CAYZZN010000006.1:0-7762 GCA_964483165.1 uncultured Candidatus Saccharibacteria bacterium | reverse complement strand
TCAGTCGCCGCGCTCAAGGAGCTCACTTACGAAAAAGTGTCTCTTGATGACCTCATGTTCACGATCCGTTCCCAACCAAGTCTCAAGACAACGGGAGCGCCGGAATATGCCCAGCCATTCTACATGGGTATAAAGTCGGTCCAACGACAGCAACGTTCACAGCCGTATTCCAAAGCCGGAACCAAGCCGCAGCATTCACCCACCATCCGCGCACGCCATTATTGAAACCAATGGCAGGCGCGGATTTTTTCATATACAATAAAGACATGATCACCTTCAGGGAAAAAGTTTTCTCCGTTGTGCGTATGATTCCAAAAGGGAAGACACTCACGTACAAGCAGGTGGCCATCAAGGCCGGTCATCCGGGTGCGTCGCGCGCCGTCGGCACAATTCTCAGTACGAATTATGATCCGAAGATTCCGTGTCACCGCGTAATGCGGAGTGATGGTGGGATGGGTGGGTACAATCGCGGGATCAAGAATAAAATCAAGATATTACAAAAAGAAGGGGTGCTCTAAATTTCTTCCATGTCCGACTACTACAATTCCCGCCGCACGCGCAACATATTCGACCCCACAAGCAGTGAACCATTCAAGGTGAGTCGTTCCAAGATCGACCTGTTCTTGAATTGTCCGCTGTGCTTCTATCTCGATTGCCGACTCGGTGTGGCGCGTCCTCCCGGCTACCCCTTTGCGCTCAACTCGGCCGTCGACACACTCCTCAAGAAGGAATTTGATCTTCATCGTGCCAAGAAGCGCCCGCATCCCTTGATGCATGCCTATGGCCTCAAGGACGTCGTACCATATATACATGAGGATCTCGATATGTGGCGCAGTAACTTCAAGGGGATTCGTCATGTGCATGAACCGAGTAATTTGTTGGTGACCGGCGCCATTGATGATATCTGGGTGACGAGCACTGGCGAGGTGATCATCGTTGATTACAAATCGACGAGCAAAGAAGAAAAAGTTTCACTCGACAAAGAATGGCAGATAGGCTACAAGCGGCAGATGGAAGTGTATCAGTGGCTGTTTCGCCAGAATGGATTTGATGTCTCCAAGACGGGATATTTTGTCTACTGCAACGGTAAGCTCGATCGTGAAGCATTCGATGCCAAACTAGAATTTGATATCGATCTCATCCCGTACAAAGGTGATGACAGTTGGGTGGAAAAAGCCCTCATAGATATTCGCACGTGTCTCATGGATGAAAAATTGCCCAAGCCCGCTCCGGCATGCGATTATTGTTCGTATAGGAAAGCGGCTAGAGATGTGCAGATCAAGCCGAAAAAATAATATTGACTTTAATTTTCCTCGGAGTACAGTTTCTGGAGACTTATGAAATTACCAACAACTCATCATGTCGGGAATGTTATTTTGACATTTGATCGTCCCCTCACCGATCCTGGCGTCTGCATGTTCCTCATCCTGAAGGAAAAGAAGAACAAGTCTGATCGCCGACGGAAACGCAAGCGCGTTGGCGCCGGCAAGTGGAGTCTGCCAGGCGGTGCTACAGAGGTATTCGATCGAAGCCAGAAACACGCCGCACAGCGTGAACTTTATGAAGAATCAGGAGATGTGTGGCGGATGCCTTTGGGTGATCTCCGTAAAGTCGGACTGCTCAAGGGAATGCAATGTGCGAAACGGAACTCAGTATCCTGGGAGGATGCTCAATTGAAATGGATCGTCCATGTTTACATGACGGTCATCCCTCAGGATCTCAAGGATCTTCACCGTTTGAGCAAGGGCATTGTCGATCGACGCTGGTTTCCCTTGCATTCCTTGCCATACGACAACATGCTCACTCCAGACAGAACGTGGATGCCGCCTCTTTTCAAAGGGGAACAACACCTCATCGAAGTTCTTTTTGACTATCAGTTCGAGAAAATGATCGAGACTCGCCTCTCACCACGGAGATTTTCTTGAACATTTCTTGTTATACAGCACAACGGGCCTTTTTGAGGCCCGTTTTTCTTTTGTGTCGCTGTATGGCGGCTCTCTGCGTTAGTTCCAAGCCCCTATAATGGCTCCTCCAATGACCAAATTGACCAAAACACCAACAGTAGTGATGAGGATGAGCTTCAGCGGCTTCTTTTCCCAGAGCAATCCGGACAGGCCGGTAGGTAGAATGAATCCAACCCAGGCCAGGAATCCGATCATAGCACCGTCGCGACCATTGGCGCCGAGAGCGGCGATGGCGAAAGCCATGACAGTGAATGTAACGAAGGTAATGACGAGTTGCCACACATAGAGCCAGGTCATGCCGCTGGCTTTTGCATTGGCGACATCTTTCGCATCTATCTTGCTCAGTGCCATCCATTCTTTGCCAAAGAGTACCGGAGAATACCAGAGTGCACTGATTGCAAACGCGACGATCGAAGCGACGATGATAGACCAAATGTTGACAGTATCCATTGAGGTAAATTGATTAGGCTTGTATGTTAAAATGCTAACACAGGGAATTATTTTTACAATGCGCACACTTTTCTTCATTCTCGTTATATGCGCCGCCATCATAGGTCTCATCTATGTCGCCAATTATGGCGTATCCACCCACGCCATCCCTTCGTTGCAAGAATTCATCGCGAGCAGTACCGCGGAGCAGATGGCGGAGGATGAGGGGATTGAAAACACCGCATCGTCCGGCGGCACCGCCACCTCGAGCGAGTTATCACCGGCCGTAGTTGCTTCATCGAGCTCTCCGTATTCGATATTCCGTACTCCTTCAACAACACTCCGCGTCCAAGTCGCCAAAACTCCCACTACCCGCGAGCGGGGATTGAGTGGTCGCGAATCATTAGCATCGGACGAAGGGCTTTTATTTATTTTTCCCACTTCCGGCACTCACGGATTCTGGATGAAGGACATGAATTTCCCTATCGACATCGTCTGGATCAACAGTTCCAAGAAGGTCGTTGGCATTTCGGAGAACGTGGCGCCGGAAACATACCCGACATCGTTTTTTCCGCCGAAACAAATCCAATTTGTCCTCGAAGTGAACGCGGGTACCGCGAAAAAGTCCGGACTGGTCGTTGGTGCGGCCGTGTCATTCTAGAAATTTTCGGTCACCTATTTTTTGTAGCTATTCACCGGGTTCATTTTTCAAGAATGGGACCCCGAGGTGTGGATAAGTGTCTCTTTTCAAGCTCATTTTGGACTGCTTTTTCGTAGTCATTTTTACCCTCGGTCCAAAACAAGTTCGCAAGTCCTCCAGAATGCCTTGTAAAACCTTTTCATTTTGCGGGTCCCTCTTCACAGAGTGGATTTTCTCCATTCAAGTGATGAAGCGAGTCAAAAAAATGTTCCGATTGCTTCTCTTGCCCACTACTCGTGGTGTATACTGGACATATAACAACCACCCATCGTCATGACTTCAACGAATCTTTTTGTTACCAAGGCTGACGGTTCGAAAGAGCCGCACAATGCCGACCGAGTCAACCGTTCGATCGAGCGTGCATGTCAGGGATTGACTGATCCGATCGCCATGGTGACGCAGATCGCCACTGAAACCCAGTTGATGCTCTATGATGGCATCACGACTGACGAGATCGATCAGGCAACTATCAATACTGCCGTTCAAAATATCAAAGAAGACATCGAATTTGATATTGTTGCGACACGCCTCCTGCTCAAGACTGTCTATCGCAAGGTTATTGGTGACTACGACAAGGAGAATCCGCAGGATCTTCAACAGAAGCATCGTGACGCATTCATCACTTACGTTCGAGAGGGAGTTGCCGGCAAGCGTCTGCACCCAGACATGGAGAAAAAATATGATTTGGAAGCTTTGGCGGACACCCTTGATGTAGAGCGCGATGAATTATTCGGGTATGCAGGTCTTGATGGCCTCATCAATCGTTACGCGATCAAAAATACTGATCAGAAGGTACTCGAAACGCCTCAGTATCTTTTTATGCGCATTGCCATGGGTCTTGCCTACAACGAGAAGAATCCCACTGAGTACGCGAAAAAGTTTTATCAGAAAATGTCTCGCCACGAATATATTTCCGGAGGATCAACCAATCTTGGTGCCGGCACTACTCGTCCTGCACTTTCGAACTGTTATTTGTTAGAGGTTCATGACAACATGGAACACATCGCCAAGTCCGTTTCAGATGTGATGCTCCTCTCAAAGGGTTCTGGTGGTATCGGTGCATCTATCACCAAGCTTCGCGCCACTGGTTCACCATTGAAGTCGAGCTTCGGCGGAACTTCCAGTGGCCCGACGCCTTTTGCGAAAATCATCGATACGGCTATCCGTGCCATTATGCGTGGGGGCAAGAAGAAGGGCGCTCTCTGTTTCTATATGGGAAACTGGCATATGGATTTTCCAGAATTTCTGGATTGGAAGCACAATGCCGGTGATGACTATATGCGCATGCGTACAGCGAACACTGCAGCATACCTTTCTGACGAATTCATGAAGCGCGTATTGACCAACGAAGACTGGTATATGTTCGATCCGGCTGATACCGCAGATCTCAATGAGCTCTATGGTCAGGCCTTTAGCGCCCGCTACAACGAATATGTCGAAATGGCCAAAAAAGGCAAGCTTAAGGCCTTCAAAAAGGTCCCAGCGGCTGAACAATACCGCCAGATGCTCGTGTCTCTGCAGTCTACCTCTCATCCTTGGCTAGTCTGGAAGGACACCATCAACAACAGGGCACTCAACAACAACACCGGCACCATCCATATGTCGAACTTGTGCACCGAGATCTGCTTGCCGCAGGACAAGGACAACGTGGCTGTCTGCAACCTCGCTTCGCTCAACCTTTCTGCCCACGTCAACAACAAGGAGGTCAATTGGCGCCGGCTCGAAGAGAGCGTGCGTCTCGCTATTCGTCAACTCGACAATTTGATCGATATCAATGCTCTGCCTATTCCTGAAGCCGCCAAGTCAGATAGCGAGAATCGCGCCATCGGTCTCGGGGTCATGGGATTTGCCGATACCATCGAACGTCTCGGTATGTCATACGATAGTTCGCACGCCTGGGATTTTGCTGATCGTGTTTTCGAGTTCGTCTCGTACATGGCCATCGATGAGAGTGCCAATCTGGCCGCTGAGAGAGGTTCGTACGCACATTTCCAGGGATCCGGATGGTCCAAGGGCATGGTGCCGATAGATTCGCTCCGCAAAGTGGGTGAGTCGCGCGGCATGCCAGTCTCAGTCGATGAGCGTAGCAAGCACAAAGGACTCAATTGGGATCTCTTGCGCACCAAGGTCAAGAAGGGTATGCGCAATGCCACTCTTCTTGCTATTGCCCCGAACGCGAATATCGGTCTGGTTGTCGGCACCACTCCCGGCATCGACGCACGCTTTGCTCAGGTTTTCTCGCGCACCAAGATCTCCGGCAAGTACATGGACATCAACCACAATCTGGTCAAAGATCTCAAGAACATGAATATTTGGGACAAGGTCAAGGAGTCCATTATCGAGAGCCATGGTGATATTTCGGAGATTGCTGAGATCCCTTCGCATCTCAAAGAGATCTACAAGACAGCCTTCACCACCTCACCTCATTCTGTCATCGAAGTTGCCGCTCGCGCGCAAAAATGGGTTGACCAGGCACTCTCACGCAACATGTATTTGGAGACTCGTGACATTGATGAGACCATGAAGATATACTCGACTGCCTGGGAAAAGGGTCTCAAGTCCACGTACTATCTCCATATGAAGCCGCGCCACAATGCCGAACAGTCGACCACCAAGGTCAACAAGGCCGAGAAAATGGGTAAGATAGGTTTTGGGGCGGTAGCTTTGGCTCGCAAGGTTGAGGATGCAGGAGCTCCTGTACCAGCACATTCTATTCCGAGTCCACTTTCCACAGTCATAGCAGCTATGCCTCGGGATCAGGTTCCGGTAGTTGCCGTCAAAGAAGAGTTAGCCGCTCGACAGCAAGAGATGCCATTGGCCAGTGCCGCTACTGTCCAGGCCGCCGCACCTGCAGGGCAGGACGAGATGAGAGAGATGATGCGCAAACTCGCTGAACATCCCAACATGGGATTCTCTGGTCATCCCAAATCTGCTCCAGCTCCCGTGAAGCCCAAGCTTACACCTGCGCAAGTTCAGGAGATGATGGACAACTTTGGCAAGAAGTCGGCACCAGGAAGTCTGATGGAAGATCCGGGTACGGCGAATATTTGTATCGGGTGCGAGTAGTATAGAAAGATAGTATTACGGACGTTGAAAGCTGAGAGTGCGAGACTTCTGCAGGTCTTGTGCCTTTTGCTGTCAGCCTGTTATCATTCAACCACAACGCTATTAAAAATAATTTATCATACCCATATGCTCATCGGAAAAGCCGCTCCTGAAGATACCAGTTTACATCCTATCAAGTACAAGTGGGCATACGACCTCTACAATCAGGCTGTTCGCAATACCTGGTTTCCACACGAGATCACTCTCAAGGAAGACCTCGATGACTGGAAACGCATGACCGAAGATGAACGTCATGCCGTCGAATTCTTGATGTCATTCTTCAACCCAGCTGAGCTCATCGTCAACCGCTCGCTCGCGCTCGGCGTGTATCCGTATCTCAAGTCGCCGGAATGTCATCTCTATCTCGCCAAGCAGATGTGGGAAGAGGCCAATCACTGTGTCGCTTTCGAATACGTACTCGAGACATTTCCTTTTGACCGCGAAAAAGTTTTCCAGCACCATCTCAACGTACCATCGATGAAGGCCAAAGAAGACTACATCAACAAGTACATGAAGCGTATGACCGAGATGTCGCTCGACGTTGAGACCACCGAAGGTAAGAAGGATTTTATCCGTAACCTGGTCGCCACCAACATTGTTATGGAAGGGATCTGGTTCTATTCAGGATTCATGGTTGTCTTGTCTTTTCGCCAGAGGAAACAGCTCCGCAACTTTGCATCGATGATAGATTGGGTTTTGCGCGACGAATCTCTCCACCTCCAGTTTGGCATCAACCTCATCCACAATATCCTTGAAGAGAATGCGGATCTCCTTACCCCAGAATTCGCCGATGATATCCGCAACATCGTCATCGAAGGCGTGAACAAAGAAGTTGACTACAACAAAGATCTCTTCCCGACGGGCATTCTCGGACTCAATGCCGACTATGTGAACCAGTACGTGAAGTACGTCGCTGATCGACGTCTCGAAGAGCTCGGTTTTCCGAAGTACTACAATGCCACCAATCCGGCAAAATGGATGAGTACTGCGACTGATGTGCATCAGCTGGTCAATTTCTTTGAAGCGCAGAATACCAGCTATGAAGTCGACTCGCATGCGCACGGTAAGAAAGCTGAAAAGAAAGAGGGAGATGCGCCAGTGATGCCGAGTGAGTAATAGATAGAGGGACAAAAAAGCCGCCATCGATACCCTCGAGGGCGGTTTTTGACTACGAGTCCTATGCCAGTTTGAGTTCACTTCGCGCGTAATCCAACAGTAAGGAAAACCGATTCTGTGTTGTAGGGACTTTCACGGGGTGTTTGTCGACGAGTACCACCGTCTCTTTTTGCCCGATCCGTTTGTGGCCTCGGAGCGCGACTTGCATCGCCTCCAGTTTATTTGTGGCGCCGTTTATGTGATGCTCGATGGCACCATTAACATCAACGACACGAGCTTCTCCGTCTGGGTTTTTGACAATGGCTAATATCATAAGGTGTATACCGAATCCTGGCTATGTATAGCCTTTTAATGAGTATTGTCAATAGGCTGTATATGTGATACAATATATGTAGCTGTACCAGACAACCGCGCATGTCCGCAAGGGCGTGTGAGGAAAGTCCGAACA
>CAYZZN010000005.1:2361-15847 GCA_964483165.1 uncultured Candidatus Saccharibacteria bacterium | reverse complement strand
ACCTTGATACCGAGCAACCACAATCCATTCGTCATAGTTGTCTGGAATGCTTCAGTGAGTGTAATACGATACGGAGACAGCGGATCCTGTTCATCAATGATTTGATTGGTAGCGTAGTAGCTGTTGAAAGCTCCCGCAAGTGTAATCAAATAATTTGCGACTCCCTGCGGCGCATATTCCATTCGTGCACGTTCGACGATATCCGGGAATCGGGAAATCAATCGTTCGAGTAACGTCACATTGTCCGGCACATTAAGATCGCGACTTTTATCTGTTACCTTTTGCAACACCGCCCCCGCTCTCACTGCCGCGTACTGCAAATATGGCCCGGAATCCCCTTCGAATGAGATCGATGCCGCCGAATCAAAAATAACATCTCCGCCCGTCGCTTGGCGCAAGATAGTGTACTTGATGGCACCAATAGCGACTTCATCAGAAATTTCATCTTTTTCGGTGACGCTCAGTTCGCGGTCAGCAATCTTTTCCATAACCAGCTTTTTGATATCACCAATAAGTGAGTCAGCTGAAATAACATTTCCTTTTCGTGACCCCATCTTACCTGATGCAAAACGGAGCATGCCGTGTGAAATGTGTTTTGTTTTGGTGAAAACATTCTGATCGATCAGTGAAAAGGCCTTGAGTAGAACTTTGAAATAATCAGTTTGTTCGTTGGCGGTGATAATCACTGATTCTGAAAGATCTGGGTATTTCCTGAACTTTTCTGTATTCAAGCCAATCTCCTTGGCTTCATAGGTGGGCAATCCTTGTGAGGTAATGAAAACACGCGTGTGCAATCCGTGATCTTCCCCTTTGAAAACTATGGCACCTTCGCTTTCCACGAATATTCCTTTTTTCAAGAATTCGCGAACGACTTTCATGCCATCTTCGGCGACTTCGCTCTCAAAGAAAAATTGATCAAATTTTGTACCGAGACGCTTATAGACTATGTCAAAATACTCGAGACTCCACTTTCTTCCCTGCTCATATATGGAATTAATTTCTGGATCTGATTTTTCGAATATTTTCTTATTGACCGTGGCGATTTCTTTCTGCACAGCCGCGTCATCATCGAATGAAGCCCCGTAGACATACATCTCACCGAGCCATTTTACTTTTTCCGTGACTGACCCGCCTTCATTCTTCATTCTCAATTCTTTATTCTTCAATATCGCCCAAATCGTCTTGGCCACATGCAGCCCCACATCTCCCTGATAGCAGGCGCGCACAACGTTCGCTCCAGATCCCTCAACGAGACGAGAAATCGACTCGCCAATGGCATTCGACATCAGATGACCGATATGAAATACCTTGAATGGGTTCGGATCGGTATACTCGACCATTATTTTTTTGCCGGAATTGCTTGTGTTCCACCCATACTCCTTTCCGGCACTCACCATCGAAACAATGTGTTCCGCAAAAATCTTTTCTTTGATTTTGAAATTGACGAAGCCGGGACCAGCGACGGATATTGATTCAACAAAACCCAAATCTGATCCAAGACCCTTTTGTAACTCAATAATAATTTTCTCCGCCAATTCTTTCGGCGCCAGGCCCATTTTCTTCGCATTCACCATCGCCGCGTTGCATGAAAAATCTCCGTGTTCCGGATTTTCAGGATATTCGAGTTTGAACGAGGATCCGGTGATACCGAGACTCTGGAGAGCCTTATCCACAGCTGCGGAAAGCTGGATTTTCATATTCATAGGCCTAGTATAGCAAATTAGAACACAGGAGGCGTCTTGACAAACGAGGAATTGCCGTTATACTGCCTAAAGACGCTGTGGAGCTTGTGGGTATTAGCGCTTCACTCTCACACCATGTCTAATCCAGCTGCTGTGAGACAGGGAGACCTTCGACAGAAGTTCTTTCCAATCAGACGACTACCGATCGGTTCCTCACCATTCGGGACATTAAAGGTCTAGTGTCGACCTATGCCGTGGCGAACGGCGATATGTAAATGTCAGTAGTCTGAGTAAATATCCAGCTCCCTCGCATACGCGCGGTCCATACGACGCAATGCGAGGGAGTCGCAACTTTCACCCGAGACAATGTCTCGGGTTTTCCTTTGCTAAAATTTCCTATAAACTCTTCAACACCTCATCGATTTTCTCCGCAATTTTTTTGAAATCTTTCTCCTTCTTCCCTCGCGTCGTCTCCGCAGCGGTTCCGAGTCGAATTCCTGACGGATCCATAGGTGGACGAGTATCGAATGGAATCGCATTTTTATTTACGATGATGCCGATCTTCTCGAGCGCATCACTAGCAATCTTCCCCGGCACAGCACCTGCACCTTGTTGATTCTTCACTCCTCCCATCCATGTATCAATGAGCACCAGATGCGAATCTGTCCCACCAGAAATAATCTTCCAGCCGAGGTTTCCCATTTCTTCTGCTAAAACTGTGGCATTCTTCTTGACCTGAGCGGCATATTTCTTGAATGCGGGACTGGCGGCTTCCTTCAACGCAACCGCGACCGCGGCCACCTGATTCATGTGCGGACCTCCCTGAAGACCAGGGAAAACTGCTTTGTCTATTTTCTTGCCCAATTCACGCGTATCTTTTGTGCTGAAAATAAGAGCTGCGCGCGGACCACGAAGCGTTTTATGCACCGTCGTAGTGACGATATCCGCGTGTTCAAATGGAGACGGGTACGCCTTCCCTGCCACCAGACCAGCAAAATGCGACATATCCACCATGAGTATGGCGCCGCACGCATCAGCAATCTCGCGGAATTTCTTGAAATCAACGACACGCGGATAGGCGGTGAATCCAGCGACAATGACGGCCGGCTTTTCATTCATGGCCTGTGTTTTGAGCGCGGCATAGTCGATCAATTCGGTCTTCGCATCAATACCAAATGAAACCGCCGTCCATAATTTTCCACTCGCGGAAAATCGAGAGCCGTGCGTGAGGTGTCCCCCATGATCCAATGACATGCCCATAATTTTTCCTCCCGGAGGTACGAGGGCTAGATACACTGCCGTATTTGCAGGTGAACCAGACAATGGCTGTACATTAACGCTCCATTTGTCGGGTGACAATTCAAATACTTTGAGTGCCCGTTCTTGCGCCAGAGTTTCAATCTGATCCATCACTTCCGTACCACCATAATAACGCTTGCCTGGATACCCTTCTGCGTATTTATTGGTGAGTTCGGAGCCGAGCGCTTTCAGTACGTCTTTCGAAACGTAATTTTCTGAGGCGATGAGATTGATGACTTTCTTCTGGCGCTTCGATTCCGCGGTGATGAGTTTTTTGACCTGTGCGTCTTTCATGAAATTATATAACGTGCACATTCTAGCACGGAAAAGATGACACTAATGATAGATACCGAACAATAAAAAACCTCGTTGCAGACTGCGCAACGAGGGATGTGGTTTGAGCGACGCTCAAACAGAAAATGTGGAAGAAGGCGGTTGACCTATTGGGACGCAGGCACAGCGAGATGAAAACATGAATCCTTTACACCAAGCTGATATTCTAACGATCTCACAACACTTTGTGCTCATCTTCCAGCCCCTTTTGGGGATCCATCCTGCCAATACAATGTTTGGTGGACAGAGGATCCAATGATCTGATGGAACCTGCACTGAGAATACTCCCCTGCCCAAAACCTGTCAATACCCTACCCACAGGTTATCCACATACCCCTTATACCCTCTTTTTGATCTCATCAATGAAATCTTTGGTCACCTCCACCAACGGACGGTTCGCATCAATGACCACATGAGGAACTTTTTTGAGAAATTTCATATATCCATCCCTGACCTTCTGATGAAATTCAACTTCACGATCGTCAAAGTGGTCATACTGCTGTTGTCCGCTGAGTAATGACTGGTTACGTGAATGTGCGCGACGGACTCCTTCTAGAGGATCCACATCTACGAATATATATACATCAGGAGTAACCGCCAACTTAGATCGCAGCTCCCAAAATAGTTTTTCGAGTGTGCCACCGGACTGCGCGGACACATTGTAGGCAAATGAAGACCCGTCGAAACGATCCGCCACCACCGGTTTGCCGTTCTCGAGCGCGGGTATGATCATGTTCACCGTATTGTCGTAGCGTGCCGCGAACATGAGGCACAATGTAGTCTCGGCCGGCGCATTCTTGGCCAGTGGATTCTTGAGTGTGGCTTCACGGATGACTTCGGCATACGGTGATCCGCCCGGCTCACGCGTGGTGACGATGGTATCGCCGAGGGCGTCCTTGAGTGCCATGAGCAACGAGGATTTGCCTGAGCCTTCTCCCCCCTCGATGACGATGAAGGGAGGTTTTTTCTTGAATGCTATGAAGGGAGAGATCATGGGGAAGGTTTGGAAAGCTTGATTATCCTATCAGAAAGAGTATAAATGACAATTAGAAAAAGGTATAATCGACATATGAGAAAAATAATTGTTATCGACGACACGCCTCCCGAGGCGATCGCAATGATGCAGGCTCTCTACTCACGAGACCCACGAAGCGTCACTGAACATATCGAGAAGGTCAAACAGACCGGCGCGGAAAAATTCATGGGATCCTACTATGTAGGCTATGGCCACAAAAGTATCGGTGATTGCGGAACGACCACACTCTTCGTCGAGCAGGTCAGTCTCCTCGTTGCCAAAGCGGTCCAGGAATGGCCTCTCTACAGTGGACAAGAAGCCAGCACACGCTATCTCGATATGTCCCAACAGGAAGTCCTCAATCCACTCGGAACTCCTGCAGGAAAGGAAATCCAAGAGATTTGGATGGCCATCTATCAGAAAACACTCGAAGCGTTGGTCCCATTCTTGAAAGATCAATTCCCCCGGGCCGCGGAACAAAATGAGAAGACCTACGAAAAGGCTATCAAGGCCAAATCGTTCGACATCGCACGAGGGCTTCTACCAGCTGGGGTTACGACTCTGCTCAGTTGGCATACAAACCTTCGACAGGCTTACGACCACATCCAACGTCTCAACCATCATCCATTAGCGGAAGTGAAGGAAGTTGCTGATGAGATGCTGACAGGGCTTAAGGCTCGCTATGCGAACAGCTTCAGCCACAAGCATTACCCTGAGCAAGAGGAATATCTCGCTAGGGCAGAGGCGGAGCTCGCCTACTACGATCGAGATGACGCTTCTTCATTCCAGGTAAAAACAGACGTCGATCTGGAAGGACTGAAACCATTCCAATCATTGCTCGAGAAGCGTCCAATCAAGACGGAACTGCCTCAACAGCTCCGCATGTTCGGTAACATGAACTTCAAGTTCCCTCTCGACTTCGGATCATTCCGCGACCTCCAGCGACAACGCAGCGGCGTGCGCATGATGCCTCTACTCACGATCCGCCATGGATTCTTGTCCTGGTATCTCGAACAGATGCCTGCAAGTTTGAAGGTGGAAGTGGAACAGACCATCGCCGAGCAAGAAAAGCGCATCAGAGCGCTCGAATGTTCACCCGAAGTTACTCAGTACTACACAGCGATCGGCTATGTCGTCGCGTGCAATGAAACGTACAGTTTACCAGCCGCGATCTATGTGGCCGAGCTACGCTCAGGACAGACGGTTCATCCTAGTCTCCGTATCGTTGCCCAGAAGATGGGTGAAGCCATTAAAGCGGCAGTACCTGGCATAGCTCTTCATTGCGACATGTCTCCCGACGAGTGGAGCATCAAGCGAGGCGCTCACGACATCGTGAAGAAATAACAGCCGCATGCAAAACGCGGAACCTCAAGGTTCCGCGTTTTTTATTGTCCTTACTTCCCCGTACTCCCGAACCTCCCCTCCCCACGTACTGATTCCGATAATTCTGTCACTTCCTCAAATTCAGCCTGTTCAATCTTCTGTACTAGGAGTTGCGCGATCTTGTGACCTTTTTCAAAGCTAAAAAACTTGTCCGACAAATTCATGATACCGGCGTGAATTTCACCGCGATACCCCGCATCGATCACGCCGCCAAAGTTCTTGATGCCATATTTGTGTGAAAGACCACTCTTGTCCCAAATAAGTCCCACATATCCTTCGGGTATTTCCACCGCAATGCCGAGCGGAACTGATTTGCGTTCGCCCGGTTCAAGCTCAAATGGCTCGACGGAGTAGAGATCCATACCCGCATCGTCGTGGTGCGCGTACCGAGGAATAACTGCGTCTGGGTGGAGTTTTTTGATCTTGATCTTCATACCAACTGTTTCTTGACCGTGGCGTCATTGGCATAATCTTCCACATGCGTCGTCATCAGACTGAATTTGACGCCGCTCTCAGTGAATACTTGCTTGGTTCGTTGACCACGATGATAGTCTTTGAGCGAGATGACTTTCTTGATGCCGGCGTTGATGATCATTTTGGCGCAAACATAACACGGAGTCATGTGGCAATACAGTGTTGCCCCATCAATGGAGATGCCGAGCTTGGCCGCCTGTGCGATAGCGTTCTGTTCGGCGTGGGCCGTGCGAATACAGTGTTCGGATTCAGTACCATCATCATTGATTGCCTTCTGTATTTCGTGGCCGATATCATCGCAGTGCTCGATACCTGCGGGAGAACCCACATACCCCGTGACGAGAATGCGTTTGTCGCGCACAATCACGCATCCTGAGCGTCCACGTCCGCACGTGGCGCGACTGCCGACGAGCTCGGCTATGCTCATGAAGTATTGATCCCAGGATGGGCGAATGTGTTTGGATTCAGTGGTCATAGTGCGAAAGATCGATAAGGTTAGTATAATATATCCATATGATAAAAGCATTCCTCATTGCCGCAGTCACCGCCGACGGATTCATCGCCAAGGATGAGAAACATTCCGCCTTCTGGACCAGTATAGAAGACAAGAAACGCTTCGTGGAGCTCACCAAACGGTCCGGTATCGTCATTATGGGCTCGACCACCTATACCACCCTCCCCCGCCCCCTCAAGGAGCGCGTCAACATCGTCTACTCCAAAACAAAGAAGTTTGAAGGTGCCGAAACGACACAGAAACCGCCCCTGGAGTTATTGCAGGAATTGGAAGGCCGCGGATTCAAGGAAGTTGCCGTCTGCGGTGGTTCGAAGATCTACACCCTGTTCATGAAAGCAAAAGTGATTGATCGGGTATTCCTCACCATCGAACCACTCATGTTTGGCAAAGGCATCACCTTGTTCAACGAAGAACTCCAATATCATCTCAGTCTCGTATCGGCTTCGCAGGCGGAAAATGGTGCGTTGTTGCTTGAATACAAAGTCGACTATTCGGGTAGTATCAAATTGAATTAAAAAGGCCGTCTCTAGACGACCTGTGAAGGATTGGTAGCAAACCTGACGCTCCAGCCTGTCACCCATGAAATAATGTCCGACGTCTTATCATAGGTGTATACGCGCTGAACCGCTTTTTTGCCGCAGACACGGCAGTGTTCGTTTATCGCATTCGAAACGACGAGAGGCGCAATAGTGCCGCGTGGGATGTATACGAACATCGGTCGGTTGGTTTTGGAATAACTGTCCAAGAGCCCTTCCCCGTGGGGCCACTCATAATCGAGCACAGCGAGCACCAAATCAGCTTCGGCTGTGGTATCAACCATGGTTATACCCCGTTGTCTCAACTCGAACTCCAGGCCGATCGTATGTCCGGGAAATTCCGAGTTTGTATGATCAAGCAGATACAGTTTCATAATCTGACAAGAAGAGTAGCACCATGGACCCAAAATGCAACCCGCGAGCGAAGCGAACGGAGCCGTGGTCGTATGACCGCAACCGCGTAACCCAACAAAAAAGAGGCTTCTCGCCTCTTTTTTGTCTTGAATCAAATATATTACTTTACGTCGACACCCATCTGACGAGCCGTACCAGCGATAATCTTTGCAGCCGCATCGAGATCATTTGCATTGAGATCCTGCATCTTTTTCTCAGCAATCTCCTTGATCTGAGCCTTGGTGATAGTACCAACCTTGGATGTGTTGGGCTTGCCTGAACCCTTCTCTTTGCCGATAGCCTTCAATATGAGCGCCGAAGCGTATGGTGTCTTGAGCTTGAAATCATAAGTACGATCTTCGTAGACCGTGATGAGTACAGGGATCATATCTCCCATCATGCCCTTGGTGGCATCATTGAACTTCTTGGTGAAATCACCAATGTTAACACCGGCCTGACCGAGAGTAGGACCGAGTGGAGGCGCAGGAGTTGCCTTGCCTGCCGGAGCGATAACTTTTACTTGTTTTACAATCTTTTTAGCCATAATGGTAGGTTAGTGGATACTACATTAAACCTTCTTTACTTGCAAGAAATCGAGCTCGACAGGCGTCTCGCGACCGAACATAGAAACGAGCACTTTGATCTTACCGCGCTGAGTATCAACTTCGGCGACTTTGCCTTCGAAGTCCTTGAATGGGCCGTCCGCGACTTTGACGAGATCCCCTGGCGTGAGATCGATCGCGTGCTGTGTATTGCCCTGTTGCATACGTGAGAAGAGTGTCTCAACTTCCTTGGGCTCCAATGGTACCGGGGCAACACCTGCACCGACGAATCCAGTCACGCGAGGCGTGTTGCGCACCACATACCATGAATCGTCAGTTACGATCATATCCACGAGCACGTAGCCGGGATAGATCTTCTCTTCCTCTTCGACACGCTTGCCTGCTTTGACTTTGATCTTCTTTTCCGTAGGGACGATCACGGCAAAAATCTTGTCCTCCATGCCGAGGGACTCGATACGCTGTTTGAGGTTGCGCGCGACGGCATTCTCGTACCCTGCATAGGTGTGGATGGCGTACCAATTGCGCTCACCAGTGGTGTGTTGTTTGGACATAAGAAATAAGTGAATTGTAAACTAGAATAATAGGGTCAAAAGCTTGGAGAAAACAAAGTCCGACAATCCGAGAAGCATCGCGACAACTGCCGAGACAATGATAACCATGAGGGTAAAGCGAATGGTTTGTTCGCGTGTAGGCCAATTGACGTGGATCATTTCAGCCCGTGTTTCTTTGATATATTCAGTAAATTTCATATGATTTCGTATTTGGTATTAAAAAACCCCGGCGGGGGATTACCTGTGTATAGTAGGTGAATTAAACGGGAAAGTCAAGGGTAGAAAAACACCCCGCCATGTCCCGCATAGTGCGTGGACAAAACGAGGTGCTGTGGAAGACCATCACCACTTCCTTGTTGGCAAACCATTCTTCTCTAGAAAACCGTCGATGTGAAGCAGTCCAGTATCAGACATCCCCCAGACCCACTGCTTGAATTCATATGGTCCTCCGGAGTTCATCTCAATACAGACATTGCTATAATCAATCGGTAATTGCCAAAAATATTGAGCGCCAATGACAATGATCGGCACAGGCAGTAAACCATCCTGCTGGCGGATCTTGTATTCAATGCGCTGTGGGAGACGACTGAAGAGCGCGACAATCAATACGTCAGCAGGTGGGCACGAGTTGGCGGACCATACGTACGTTCCGTTGGTCAATTCGACAGGAATACACTCCTCCACCTCATACTGCTTGCCGTAGAGCCTGCCGAGTAGTGCCAAAAACTCCTCCGTATGCACACGCTGAATTTCGGTCATCAAGCTGGGAATCCCCAAACCTACCATCATTCTCTTTTTCATAGTTGACCTTTCTTTCTGAATGCACAGTACCGCATTCACTTAAAACCCGCAATGAATTTGTATAAAACCAAAACGACGCCACCGAATGTGACGCCGTTTTTCCCTTCTGCAATTTTTCTACCTGTTATCTTTCACTTATTACTTGCTACCTACCTAATCTGATACGTAATATTTACAGTACTTATAACCTTCTGCTCGCCTGCAGGAATCTCTGGCACAGCTTCGGCCTTGACTGCCGACATCATGTCGCCACCCATACCTTCGCGAGCATAGTACATCGGCTGATCGCTATTGTCATAGTAGCTGATGATTTTGACGATGCGGACACCAAGTTGCTTTGACAAGATCTTGGCTTTGGCCTGAGCATCAAGAATAGCTTTCGAACGCGCCTCCGCTTTCACTGTCTCGATATCATCGATGGCGAATGAAAGATTGTTGATAGTATCAACCTTGAGGGCTCCAATAGCGCTGAAGAGTGCTCCTGCTTTGGAGAGATCACGGACTTTGACTTCAACCGACTGAGACACGTCATACCCCGTGAGAACTGACTTGCCTGGTTGGCAATAGTTCACAGTACAAGGACCATTGGTGTAGTCATAGTGCGGATTGATCGAATACGAGGTCGTCTTGATGTCATTATCGGCGACTCCCCCGTCACGGACCGCCTTAAGAGCCGCATTGATACGATCTGTTGCCTTGGTCTGGGCTTCAGCAACTGTTTTGGCGGTTTCATTCACGCTGAATGAGAACATCGCGACGTCAGGAATGGAAACAGCTTCACCTTTTCCGTTAACGGAGATAGTGTTGTAGACCGGATTTTCCTGATAGCCGATGGACTTGATCTCTTTGATTGATAAAACAGCCAAAAATACTACGAGCAGTACACCGACAACCGACGCAACTTTCCAGAACCTATCTTGAATATTCATATTCTTAAGATTATGTTAATAAGTTTAATACAGGCATTTTATCTTTTTTTACGCCTTTGTCATACCTAGACGCACGGAGAGAGGTTTACTTACATGAGGCATCAACTAGATTTTCCATGAGTGCGAGTACGGTCATAGGACCAACTCCTCCTGGTACCGGAGTGATCGCGGCAACCATATCCTTCACTGCGTCGAAATCCACATCCCCCTTCAATGCACCATCAGGCATGCGGTTGATCCCCACATCAATAACGATGTGTCCTGGTTTCAGATGATCTGGTCCAATAAGACCCAGCTTACCCACCGCAACAATCACAATATCCGCTTCTTTTGTTTTTATTGCCACATCTTTCGTCTGACTATGACACACGGTCACCTCAGCGCCTGCATTTTTGCAAACGAGAGCGATGGGTGTCCCGACAAGGTATGAACGGCCAACAACGGCAACTTTTTTCCCTTTCAGAGGAATTCCGTAAAAATCAAACAATTCCTGTATGCCCCGCGCAGTCGCGGGAACAATCCCCGTCGGGTCACCAGTCTGTAATTTTTTATAGTTAACTAACGTGAGTCCGTCCGTATCTTTTCGCGGATCTATAGCTTCGATGACTGATTCGCGTTCAATATGTTGAGGCAGAGGCAATTGGACGATAATGCCGTGAATGGAATCATCCGTATTGCATACTCTGATTTTCGAAATAAGATCGGCTTGAGAAATAGTCTCTGGAACATGTATATATTCGGTTTCTACACCCACTTTTTTAGCAAAAGCTTGTTTGGCTTTGATGAATACAGCGGAATCTGAACGATCACCAACTTGGATAATAGTGAGCTTTGGCACACACGAAAGCCGCTTTACCTGCTCAATAAGCTGTGGGATACGAGCGTCTCGAACTGCGCGGCCGGAGAGGAGTGTAGCTGACATGAAAAACACTCTATCATACTTTCATGTAATTTTTATTGGTATTTAATGCGCACTCCATCGAGCAAAAATACCTGCCGGCAATAAGCGATCCGATTGTGACTCCTTGAGAGTAAGCTCCCCTATCTCAATCTCACCACCATATTTCTCTTTGAGATCAATCAACACATTTTCATACGCCACAGCAGAATACCCTGCTGAATATCCATTTACCACGAAAAAGAGCGGCTTATCAGCAAGCAGTTTCTTGCAGTTTTCAACCAGTGGTAAAAAATGTTCTTCAATCTTCCACAACTCGCTGTCGGGACCATGACCGAATGCCGGCGGATCCATGATGATACCGTGATATTTCCTCCCCCGTTTGATCTCGCGTTCAACGAAAAGGCGCGCATCCTCGACGATCCAGCGGATGGGGGCATCTTTGAGGCCTGATAATTCCGCATTCTCGCGAGCCCATGCAACCGCCGCCTTTGAACTATCTATATGCACAACTTTGGCACCCGCCTGAGCGCACGCAAGAGACGCGCCGCCTGTGTATCCGAACAAATTCAAAATTTCAATGTCACCATTTTGCACTTTTGACTTTGCACTTTTAACTTTTTCCCTCATCCACTCCCAATTCGTCGCATGCTCAGGAAACAATCCTGTGTGCTTGAACGCCGTCGGCTTGATCCAAAATTTGAGTCCACCGAAAGAAATATCCCACTTGGACAACACGTCCGACTTGAGCGACCACTTCCCGCCACTCTCTTCACGGGTAAAATAGCCATCGGCCTTTTTCCATTCTGCCGGAGAAAGTCTCTTCGCCCACAACGCCTGCGGATCGGGACGGGACAAAACAACTTTCCCGAATCGTTCCAATTTTTCACCATCGCCCGAGTCGATAAGCGCGTAGTCAGGAGACGCTTCGAGTGCCAGAATTGAGGAGGTTTTTGACATACGGTGTGATACTCGAACTTACATACTCGCAGAGGCTTCCGTCAGTGATCTCTCAGAATATTTCGCGAACGTCACGCACGCGATCACGAACAACACCGTCGATGTGAGTGCCGAGCCGATGCAGTAGATACAAAATGCTCCAAGAATGAATGCTTGGACGTACAAGAACCACAGGGTAAACAGGAATCCTACGAATGTGAGTAGAAGCGCCCATTTCAAGAGAACGGTCTTTTTCGATTCCAGGAATGAAAAAATACCGATCAAAACCACAAGATAAAAGACGGCACCGAGAAGTGAGACGGGAATGCCTGCCACAACAGAATATGAACTGGTCAGCACCGTCTCACAACCGCTCACGATAGTACATGGTGGAATAACACCGCTGTAATGTTCGATGGCCAAATACGCGGAATCAGCGAAGCCGAGCAAGGCGACAACAAGTATGAATACAGCCAGACTAGTTGGCAGCGGCTTGAGCGGTTGCTTGAACCAGAGCTTTAAATGCTTCATAGCCATTTGGATTGGTTATTACCTTACCATTGATAAAGAATGTTGGTGTGCCACGGATACCGAGCGCAGTGCCTTCATCACGATCCTTCTGTACTCGTGCTTTCACTCGATCAGAATTGACGTCATTCTTGTATGTAGCTACATTCAGGCCGATACGTTGCGCGTACTCTTCGAATAGAGCTGCTGCATTCGACGCATTCTCCCAGGACTTTTGGTTTTCGAATACCAGTCTGTACATATCCCAGAATTTACCTTGAAGATCGGCCGCTTCTGTCGCCTGAGCGGCAATCATGGCATTTTTGTGCGGCATAGGATACAACGGGTAATGACGATAGACGTAACGAACAGTAGTCGATGCTTCTGCGATGAGTCTCTCAATCAATGGATAGTATGCTTCACAAGCGGGACACTGGAAATCACTGTATTCGATGATGGTGACGGGTGCGTCGGCGGGGCCGCGGGCATGATCGGTGAGCGTCACGTCAGATGGTACACCGAGCGTAGGCTCCGTATTCAACGGCTTATTCATAGCCACGGCGAGACCCCAGACGATAAGACCGAGAACGATAACGAAGATGACCCAGAAAATAATGCGTTTGATATTCATAGGGGTATTATAGCGACAAGTGAGGAACTATGAAAGCT
>CAYZZN010000005.1:0-2261 GCA_964483165.1 uncultured Candidatus Saccharibacteria bacterium | reverse complement strand
TATAGCGACAAGTGAGGAACTATGAAAGCTTAGTGATGATACTTCTCCCCTTTCATAATAGTGCACGCGCGATACAGTTGTTCCGCCACAATGAGGCGCACCAACTGATGTGGGAATGTCAGCTGTGACAATGCAATCGAACTATTCGCTCTGGCGCGAATTTCATGGCCAAACCCGTATGAACCGCCAATAATGAATATCAATGATTTCAGCCCGCTATTCATCCGGGCTTGCATGAATTCAGAAAACTGCTTCGACGTCTGTTCCTTGCCTGTTTCGTCCAACAAGACCATGAATGACCCTCCGGTGTATCCATCGAGTGTTTTGAGGATGCGACGCTCTTCTTCCTGGACGTCAGAAGCGGGAATATATATCCACTCGATAGGCAGATAATGCTCCATGCGGGATGTATACTCGGCCACCAATTCATGGCCGGCAAAATCCTTCTCTTTACCAACGGCAATAATAACGATGTTCATATGCTAGTTCTACACTATGCTCGCGAACCAGACAAGCAGATAGATACCGAGCATATTCATGGCAAACGATATTGGTATAAGGAATACCAGACGAGTCTTGGACAGGCCCATAAGGGTAAGCCCCAGTTCATCGGGCAGTGGCGAAGCGATGATGAGTGCCCCGAGAATGGGCCATACCCATTTCATAAAGCCAAGATGGAATGAGTGGAGGATATGTTTCAGGAATGATGGTCTCAACGAACGGCGAAGATCATCGGCAAAGCGGTCGCGTATGAAGAAGAACAATAGGAGATCGCCGCACAGTGCTCCTAGGGCGCCCCAAAGAGCAACGGTTGGGATCGGTGTCATCTCAGCCAGTCGGACCAGAGCGATCGAAGATGGTGCAATAGTGAATGCGGACGTAAAGAATATGCCTGCGATGAAACTGGCGGCAGGTCCGCTCCCTAGTAGGGACAATATGATGTCGAGCAATCCGCTTTGCGCCAGCGCGAGAGCAATCACTATTCCCAGAAGGATATAGAGGCAATCCCTGAATAGTTGGTGACGTGCAGTGACGCGCCGCATGAGACTATAAGGCGTCTATCGCGTCTTGGGCGAGTTCTTCGGCTTCCTCTGCAAGCTCGATAGCCTCATCGTAGTTCTCGTCATCGAATTCTTCTTCGGCTTCATCAAGCTTGTCTTCAGCTTCTTCCAGAAGATCTTCAGCTTCGCTCACATCATCACCGTCGGCATCGGCCTCCGCGATCGCGTCGCTCGCTTCGTCGATGGCATCATCCGCATCCTCGACGGCGTCTTCTGCGTCCTGGATATCCTCCTCATCATCATCTGAATCCGCATCTATGGCCTCGAGCGCATCGTCAATATTATCCTCGACATTCTCGATAGCATCAGTCACATCTACATAATCTCCATCGAGAAATGCATAGACGGCAACTAGGAATTCTTCCTTTGCGTCATCCACGCTATCCTGAGCCTCTGACACGTCATCTCCATCATCTTCGGCATCACTAACCTCTTCTTCAGCATCTTCAATGAGTTCGCGAGCGTCTTGGAGAAGAGTTTTGGCCTTCTTCTCTGCTGAACTGACAACCGGCGCTGAAGGCGAAGCCGGCTTCACCGGAAGTGTATTCCCTCCTGGATTTATGACCGTGGTACTCTGTCCGGATGCGGGCGAAGCTGGTACAACCGGGGTTGTCGTCTGCGCATCATAGGTCTTGCGCGACTGCGGTCCAAAAGCACCCGTAGCTGGGTAAATACCTTTTGAGATCTGCCACAATATCAACGCGTTTTTGGTCTTTTCTCCGAAGGAGTCAGTTTCTGAACCAGGCGATCCTCCACCAGTCGTAGAGACCGTGAATCCTTTGGCGTTAAGGAACTTTTGCAAACAACGGACCTCTTCTCCTGTAGAACCTACACTCAGGTCAATAAAGAAAGAACACTTTGCTTGCGCTTGAGCCGCGATCGGTGCACCCACTACGAAGGTTAGTATTAAAAGCGATGCACTAATGAGCGAAATGATTGATATTTTTTTCATATGCAGTAAGTATAACAGGGTGTGGAAAAATGGTTATACACAGCTTTACCACGGGCGCATCATACCCCCCATCTATGCGTCACTTCACAGAAAGTATATAGGACTTTACTTCGAACTATCACTCCTGTATACATACTTCAGACAACCACAAAGAAAGACTAAATATGAGTGAAGTAAAGCCGTTTGACCGAGAGCTCTGGCGAGACTTTGACTGGGAAGGTTTCATCGCCGGTGGATTGCTCTTACGC
>CAYZZN010000004.1:4617-16728 GCA_964483165.1 uncultured Candidatus Saccharibacteria bacterium | reverse complement strand
GGATAGGAAGCTCGATCTTCACCAGTATCGACATGGGAGATGTCGTCGAAGTTTTCTTCACTGCGGACATTGAACTTACGCGGGTGTTCAAGAGCAACCGGCTCGGGCATTTTCTTCCCGCCATGTTCCTCCTTACACCGTTTCTGATGCAACAGATGGGAATCAGCTTTGATGGCCTGACCGCAATATTCGCAACCGAAACAACAAGGAGCGATGTGGGAAGTGTATTTCCCCATGACCGGATCGTGACATTCGCAATGACAGATGTCAGGATCATCTCCACAACAACTGTGGTGTCCGCTGCATGTAAGGGCTCCAGCGAGTTTTTTATCTGACATAGTAATCCTTTCTCTTTTGAGAGTGATCGGCTTTTCTGTGCCTATCGTCACACTTTAAATTCAACTAGTCAAGTTGCCTCGCGTTTTAAACAACCTGAGACGCATTCAACGCCTCCAGTCCCAGCGAGGTACCTTTCGCCAGAAAATCGAGCATGGCTCCCCCTCCCGATGAAACGAATGTAAACTTGTCTTCAACACCAAGCTTCGCAATAGCAGCCAAGGTGTCGCCTCCACCAACTATCTTCACCGCCTGAGTATTCTCGGAAATAAGACGAGCACACTCTTCGGTACCCCAGGTGAATCCTTCCTCATAAATACCAAATGGGCCATTCCAGAGAATGAATCGGGCCGCCATGATCTTTTCCTCGAGTATCTTTGCCGTTTTTTCTCCTATATCCGCGATCTTATCCCCTGGAGATACCTGGCCCACATCCTTCACCCCATCGTTCATGATATGTGCGTCAGCGTAGGAAAATATTTTTGGATTTGAAACGATTGAAGACAGGTCCATGGGCGTATTCGATACGGTAGATACGCCAACCTCCTTCCCTTGAGCCTTCAGCAGGTCATTCGCGAGTGCGCCGCCGATGAATACTGAATCCGCGACCTGAGCAAACTTCTCAATGAGCGGCATCTTGGTGGCAAACTTCGCACCACCCAAAATAAAAAGGAAGGGGTGAGTGGGATTGAACGCTTTCGAAAGTTCGGTAATTTCTTTCGCGAATTGTAGACCTGCATAGCTCGGCAAGAGCTTCGGCACCCCTACGATTGACGCGTGAGCGCGATGCGATACAGGAAATGCCTCATTCACGTAGATATCGGCAAGTGAGGCCAATTCCTGGGCAAATTGTTTGTCATTATTTTTTTCTCCGTCAAAAAAACGGAGATTCTCCAGCAAGAATATTTTACTTCGTGCCAAATCAATAGCGGCTCGCGCATTCTTGAAATCCTTTACGAACTCAACAGACAAGCCTTTTGTATTCAAATAATCCGCAACCGGCTTGAGTGATTGATTGCTCCCATCATTTGCTTCACTATGACTTACCAGAATGATAACAGCGCCCTTATCTGAGAGAAATTTGATCGTCGGTAGCGCAACACTGATACGGAAATCATCGGCAATCTTCCCCTGTTCATTGATCACATTAAAATCGGCACGCACAAGAACTTTCACTCCTTCAAGATATTCGATATCGCGGATGGTTTTCATGATGCGTATTATAGCAGAACGACACTACTCGACCGCATCAACCACCTTCAACAATTCAACAAATCCCGGCATATTCACGCTCTCCCTCCCCACCAACAACCCATCAACCTGTCCAATCTTGATAATATCCGCAGCATTCCGGAAATTGACCGAACCGCCATAGAGAACGTCAACCTTCATAGCTTGATCCTGACTGAACACGTCCGAAAAGACTTTACGGACAAAGAGCGCCATTTCATACACCTGTTCCGGCTTCATGGCTTCCTTTGCTCCGATGGCCCAGACCGGCTCATAGGCCAAAATGATGTTCTTGGCGCGATTCTGCGGGATACCAGACAGACTATTCTGGATCTGCTCTTTCAATCCTTGCAAATATACACCCCCTTCATCACGTACCTGTTCACCCACACAAAGGACCGCGTTCATTCCCGCTTCGACGATCACCTTGACCCTGCGCGCGACGATCTCATCAGTGTCTCCAGCGGCACGTTCCTCAGAATGTCCCGCGATGACATATCGGACGCCCATATCATAGAGCATGGCCGCGCTCACTTCACTGGTATGTGGACCTCCCTCCTCAAATGAGACTGTCTGGGCGCCAACTTTCAAGGTATTCGGATCTCTCCGTGAAATGGCCGCGTTGATATAGACGAATGGCGGACAGGCTACAACATCGGTATGTGACAGAGTTCCCGCGACGCGGCGAGTTTTGGCGATGATCTTCTTGGCATCTTCCAGCGTGGACGGATTCATCTTCCAATTACCGATGATGAGTTTTTTCATGATGATATTGTAGCGCATTCAGGTCATGAAGGCATGTGCGCATAAATCTTGATATACTGTGGGCATGTACTTTCTCAGTCCGAACATGCACAAAGCACAAGCCGGCTTTTCACTTATAGAAATACTCATCTCCTTGGCTATCTGCGTCCTCCTGTTGACCATTGGCTCAGTGGCCTTCGTGAATTCCCGTTCGGCAAAACAGCTCGATACTATCACCGATTCCATCGCTTCCAAGCTGGAAGAGGCACGCGCCGCCGCAATCAGCGGCAAAAATGGCACTAATTTCGGTGTGGCATTCAGCAGTACAACATATACATACTGGAGTGGATCTTCCTACAGTGCCGGCGCCACAGGAAATATCGTATATCCCCTCACCAGCGGATTCAGTATTTCGAGTACTATTCCCGGGAGCACATTCAGTATCAGATTTAGCCGCGTCAGCGGTACGCCGAGTGCCACAGGCACCATAACTATCACCAAGAATGGCAGCTCATCGACGACTGACAGCATCACTGTCGGATCGCTCGGTGATATAACTGTGATAAAATAAGCGCAATGAAAGCATCGTCTCACTATCGCGGCTCTGGATTATACAACCGCGGCCTAAGCGTCATCGAGATCATCATAGCGGCCGCAATCATCGTGACGCTCACAGCCACTGCCGCAGGCGCGTGGCGCCTGTATATACAAGTTGCCTCCACCAGCACTCGCCAAAGTCAGGCCGCGCTCTTCGTCGAAGAAGGTGCTGAGGCGCTCCGCTTACTGCGCGATAGTAGCTGGACCTCATATATCGCGCCGCTCACGCTCGGCACCACGTATCAACTCAACTGGACAGGAAGTACCTATCAGACCACAACCTCACAAGTCCTCCTGCAGACACAATTCGTGAGAACATTCACGCTGGCCGCCGTGAATCGGGACAGCGGCGACAACATCGTCTCTTCCGGTGGAACGAACGATCCCAACACGCGAAAAGTGACCTTCAGTGTATTCCTCGTCGGAGCAACATCCACGCCTATCATGCAAACGCAAATGTATCTGCACAATGTATATGCAAATTAATCTCAGAAACAATTCGCAGCGCGGATACACCATGGTGGAGACGCTCTTTTATGCGGCAGGTATGCTCGTACTTCTTGCCGTCATGACCACCTTTCTCTACTATATGTATGACTGGTACCGCAACGTGACCATCGAGCCACACGCCGACCGCGCGGGGGTGCAACTCGTGGATAAGATAATCAAAGACATACGTACAGGGACGGCGATCAACTCCGGACAAAGTGCTTTTAACACCACGAACGGGGCGTTATCGTTGAGCACACTGGTGAGCGGGGCGGCCGTGACAAAATATTTCGCAGTGAGCAACGGACGTCTCACCTATCAGCAGAACGGCGGCACCGTATCATATCTGTCCCCCACCGATGTCACGATTTCGCGCTTCTATATCACCTCGACATCAACGGCGATATCGCAAGGTATCCGGTTCGACATCGACATATCATACCGTCTGCGCACCGGCACATCGACGCGAACCTACAGTGGTTTTACATTACTCCGCCAATCATATGATTAATACCCCCACACACATGGATCGCGGATATGTCATCATCTTCCATACGCTTCTATTCATGGCCATCATCGTTGCCGTGCTCATCGGCGTGGTCAATCCTGTCATTTCGAGTTACTCATCAGCTCAAGCGGCCATGTCATCCAAGAAATCATTCCTGCTCGCCGATAGTGCCACCGAAGAAGCTGTCTATCGTTTGAAGAACGCAAAACAAATCGGCACCTCCCAGACCATCACCTTATCGCAAGGAAGCGCCACCATCGATGTGAGCACCACCGGCGGCGGCAAAAGTGTCACGGTCAATGCTGACGCCAATGGGTTTCAAAGAGACCTGCAGGTGAATATTTCTATGGGCGCTGGAATCGCATTTAATTATGGACTACAAGCCGGGAATGGTGGCGTTGATATGGATGGGGGCTCACGAGTTGTTGGGAACATATATGCCAATGGAAACATAGACGCCATCAGCGCAACTATAACTGGAACCGCGGTGGCGGCCGATAGTGCGGCCCTCACCGCGGCACAAACCAATGATTCCCCTTCGACGCCAGCGAGTACTATTGTGTTCCGTAATGCCGCGGCTTCGCAGGATTTTGCGCAAAGTTTCCAATTCACGGAAGATTCGGTGATCAACAAATTCCAGTTTTATATCAAAAAGAATGGAACTCCTTCCGACATCACTCTCCGCATCGTAGCCGATAGTGCAGGATCGCCGAGTACCACCATCATCCCTGTCGGCAGTGCAACTCTGTTGTCCTCACAAGTAACCACCAGCTATGGTTGGGTTGAAGTTGTACTGCCAACTAAACCTTCTGTGATAGCGGATACGACGTATTGGGTGGTTCTCGACAATAGTACGCAGAATGCAAGCAGTTACTACACCATGGGTGCAAATAATACATACGCCGCAGGCACGGCGAAGACCGGAGCTTATTCGGGGACATGGAATGCAACGAGCCTAGATGGCTATTTCAAAATATATACGGGCGGAACAACCTCATTGATCGGGGGTGCTTCATATGTCGGCGGACTCACCGTGGGTACAGCGGGAGTGGGCAATGCCTGGGCCACCACCGTCAGAGGTACGAGCGCTCAAGGCACTATTTACTGCACGACAGGGACCAACAACAACAAAGCTTGCAACACCTCGCAAGGAAGCCCTCCATCACAACCACTCCCCTTCTCGGAGGCAAACATGCAGGCGTGGAAAGATGAAGCTCTGACGGGAGGAACAACCAGCGGGAACGTCACGGTCGGATGGGCTGGTGCAACTCTCGGTCCACAGAAGATCACTGGAAACCTGCTCGTGAATGGTGGTGGCACACTCATCCTGAACGGCCCCCTCTGGGTTGTGGGTACAGTGACTCTCACTGGAGGAGGCAAATTGCAACTTCCCTCAGGCTACGCGAGCTACAGCGAGACTATTATTTCCGATAGCAGGATCAGTATTGCAGGAGGAGGTTCAGTCGGCTCTGGATCATCGGGAAGTTACTTGTTCCTAGTCTCCACTAGTAAATGCCCCAATGACATCGGATGCTCAGGTGCAAGCGCCATCAGCATATCCGGCGGTGCGGGCGCCATAGCGGCAAATGCTCAATACGGCAATGTCGCTCTGAGCGGCGGTGCGGCCATCAACGCCGCAGTCGGTGACTCCATTAGTATTACCGGCGGAAGCACCGTCACCTACGATCAAGGACTGGCGAGCCCGAGCTTCCAGAGCGGCCCATCAGGAGGATGGAACCTCCAGGATTGGACGGAAATTTAAATTGCATTTACCAACGAATACATCGGCTGGATCATGGACACCGCAAAGAATCCGACGGCGGCCCCGATAACAATCATGAGGAACGGTTCAATAACAGTAGACATATCTTTGGTCTTCTGCTCAACATCATCTTCATAATATTTCGCGACGCCACTCAACATCTCTCCTGTCTTACCGGTCTCTTCACCCACACTCATCATTTCAGCAAAAAAGATCGGGTAGAGCTTCCCTTCTTCGCTGAATACTTTCGACATCAAGTCGCCTTTCTTGATTGCCTCGCCAGCCTTGTCGAGCACGGCGCGGAAATGAACGTTCTGCACGACCGTTGAGGTGATACTCACCGCTTCGACAACATCAACTCCGGCCTCAAGGAGAGAAGACATAGTGCGTGCGGTACGTGCCGCATTCACTTCTTGTACCAAGAGTCCGATGACAGGGATTTTGAGCAGAACCATATGGATGACTTTCTTGCCTGAATCTTTTTTGGACCACAAATAGAGGCCTGTAGCGATAACGACAAGGACGAGAAGTACGATCAATCCATTATGTTGGACCAGGTTACTGACACCGAGCACGATCTTTGTAGGGAGCGGCAACTCGACTTTGAGTTCGGTAAACGTCTTCATCAACGTCGGTATGACGAAAATCAACATCAGTATGGCAATGAGGATCATGGCGCAGACGATCACCGCGGGATACATGAGAGCGCCGCGAATACGCTTGGTGAGGAGATAGGCGCTTTCCATCTGACGGGCTACCACTTTCAGAGACTCGGCCAGAGATCCGCTCTGTTCCCCCGCATTGACCATGGCGACAAAGATGGGCGGGAAGACTTTCGGATGCTTGGACAGCGCGTCAGACAGGGTCATCCCTTTGTTGATCTCGGCAATGATCTCATTCAAGACCTTTTTCAACGCCTTGTTGTGCGATTGACGTTCCAGGACCGAGAGAGCGCGAGAGAGCGCGAGTCCTGCCTCGAGCATGGAGCCAAGGTTGCGGGCAAAATTGATCTTCTCGATCATTTTCACATGCTTCACGAGACCTCCAAGGGAAATTTCGGTATGCAACCCCTTGCGATCGGCTGTCTCTTTGAACTCGACGATCTCATCGCCACTGTCGCGGAGTAGTTTATACAGTTCATAGCGGTCAGCCGCATCCTTCTTGCTGGAGTATATTTCACCGGACGGTTTTTTTGCTTTGAAAGTGAAGTGAGACATAGAATAGTTGAAAGTTACTCAGTCACTACGCGTAACACCTCCTCGATGGTCGTCAGTCCCGCCACGCATTTATAAATACCATCCTCCAACATAGTGAGCATCCCCTCTTTCTTGGCCTGCGCTTCAATTTCAGATGAAGTTGCGTTCTTCATGATCAGTTCCTTGATGCCCGAGGACATCTTGAGTACCTCGTGGATGCCGACGCGCCCCTTGAATCCATCGTCATCGCCTGCAGGAACTGCTTTGTAGAATGGAAGATCTTTGAATGAATCGCTAGGTTTTATCACCTTATCAGCCTTCAACGCAGTCATGACACGTTCCAGATCGACGAGCTTTTCGAGTTGGGCGAATTCTGCCTTGCTCAACTGGTATTTCTCCTTGCTTTCGGTGAGGTGGCGAACGAGGCGCTGGCCAATGACTACATTGAGGGTGGAAACGAGCAGGAATGATTCCACAGCCATGTCGAGGAGGCGCGGAATGGCTCCAGCGGCGCTGTTGGTGTGGAGAGTGGAAAGGACCACGTGACCAGTCAGTGACGCATTCACGGCCAAAGCTGCTGTTTCGTTGTCGCGGATCTCACCCACCATGATGATGTCCGGATCTTGGCGGACCAGTGTGCGGATACCTTGCGCAAACGAGAAGCCGATCTCGGGACGGACTTGAGTCTGGTTGATACGACCAATCTGATATTCGATAGGATCTTCGATGGTGGAGATATTCACGTCGGGCTGATTCAAGAGATCAAGCATGGTGTAGAGCGTCGTGGTTTTACCGGAACCAGTGGGGCCTGTAGTGAGGATCATTCCGGTGCTTTGCTTCAGTGCTTGATGGATACGTTCGAGTCCTTCGCCGTGAAAGTTCAAATATTCGAGCGTAAAGCCGGAAATATTTTCGCGGAGCAAACGCATAACGATCTTTTCACCATAGTACGTCGGCAGAATAGAGACACGGAATGACACTTTTTCATTGTCGATATCGACTTTGAACCGGCCGTCTTGCGGCAAGCGCTTCTCATCGAGCTTGAGACTGGAGAGCACTTTGATACGTGCCGAGACTGAGGGACCTGCCTGTTTGGGTAGCACCATGGCGTCATGGAGAAGACCATCAATGCGGTAGCGCACCAATACTTGTCCTTCCATTGGTTCGATATGGATATCGGACGCATTCTGGATAGCGGCGTGCTTGATGAGTGTGTCAACGATGCGCACCACCGGTAGATCTTCGGCCATCTTCTTCATATCGGCTTCCGATGTCGGCTCGCCATTGTCTTCCGCAATGGTCTTCAAGGTCGCGGTTTCCTTCTGGATGAGGTCACCAAATTCCGCCTTCAGACTCTTTTGATATTGCACCAAAACTTCTTTGAGTGAGTCCGAATCAGTGAGACGGGGCTGGATCTTGAGGTTGACCTTCTTCTTGATAAAATCGATAGCTGAGAGATCGTTGACGTCGAGCATGGCCACCTCGAGCGAGGTGTCATTCTTCTTGAATGCGACGATGTTGTGACCTCGAGCGATGGGCTCCGGGATGAGCGAAAGTGTTTCAAAATCTATTTTCTTGCTCTTGAGATCTACGAAAGGAATGCCGAGAACGTATGCCTCCATCCGACGCAGGTTGTCAGCAGTAATCTTCCCCGCAGCCACGAGTACATCACCGAGACGCTTGCTCTTCTGATCAGCCTCTTTCTTGGCATCCTCAAGGTCCCCCTTTGAGACGAGGCCTGAGTCAAGAATGAATTTATAGAGCTGGGTGTCTTCGACGAGCATGTTGGGGTAATTGTACCAAATTAAACACTTGCTCGCACCGCATTATTCTTCACGAAATCATGAAGCATGCTCAGTACGCGTTCTTTGTCATCAGGCCTACTTGCCGCCACATACTTTGCGATGAGATAGACTCCATCATTAGTCATCTGAAGCCATTTACCATTCTTGTGCAAAAAATAAAGAAGAGTCATGACAGCTATTCTCTTATTACCATTTTGGAAAGGATGATTTTTGACAAGAAGGTAAAAAAGCATCGCGGCTTTCTTATATAAGCCTGGGTAAAGGGATTTACCCTCGAACATCTGTTGAGGTGTGGCGATACAACTTTCCAGAACATTTCCAAACCGCGTCGAAAAATCTGGAATCGGCTCATTCCAGAGCATGAACTTATTCGCAAGGTCATGCGCAACATATTCGATCTCAGTTATGTTTGGGAAGATGACTGCCATATATTATTCCTTGCCCAATCTTTTGAAAGCCTCCTCATATTCCATAATCGCCCTTTTGACTACATGTTCAATATCAACCTTAACGTCGTGTGGAAGATTGTGGCCAAAAAGGATGTCAGCGCTATCGATGACATAATTATCCCCTATTCGACGAGCCTTCAGCTGGCCTTTTTGTATCTTCTTGAATACAGCTGTCCGAGAAATACCGAGTATTTTGGCTACTTCTGGAGCTGAATAGAGCCTCTGTGCAATTTCATGTTTTTTCATAATATTGATAGGTTAACATATGTTAACCTATCAAGTCAACTAAGTTAACGTGAAGTAAATTGGTACTACTTTTGCCATAAATCCCTTGCGTTTCCAGCTAAACATGATATAGTACTCGCATCACTCGTTCGCCCACCGGCGAACATTTTTAAAATCCAATAACAACTACATATATGTTTGACCTCAAAGTGATCAATTCAGTCGTCCAGCAACTCGAAGAAGAACGCGGTATTCCCCGCGAAAAGACTCTCGAAGCTATCGCCATGTCCCTGGCCACCGCGTACAAGAAAGAATACGGCAAGAAAGGACAGATCGTCCGCGCCTCATTTGATGAGAATTCAGGTGGCGTCGAATTTTGGCAAGTGAAAGTTGTGGTAGACCGCGACCAAGTCATCATGGAAGGTGACGAGGAGGAGGAAGTGGACCTCAAGTCAGCCAATGTTGACGACATCAAGATTCGCTTCAACACCGAACAGCACATGCTCATCGAAGATGCCAAGAAGATCAAGAAGAACGTCGAGATTGGCGACGAACTCGTCTTTCCTCTCGAGATGAAAGCAGACTTCGGCCGCATCGCCGCTCAGACCGCCAAGCAGATCATCATCCAGAAGATCCGTGAGGCTGAGAAAGTTTCTGTTATGGGTGAATACGGCGCCAAAGAAGGCGAGATCGTCGCCGGCATCGTCGAACGCGTCGAACGCGGCATCGTCCACATCAACATGGGTCGCGCCGTCGGCATGATCGCCTACGAAGAGCAGATCCCGAGCGAACGCTGGAAGACCGGTGATCGCATCCGCGCATATCTCTATGCCGTTGAAGAAACCCCAAAGGGCATCGTCTTGAAACTTTCACGCGCACATCCAAAATTCCTGGCAAAATTGTTCGAAACTGAAGCTCCTGAGATCGCTTCAGGTACTGTCGAGATCAAAGCCATTGCCCGTGAAGCAGGTTCACGTTCCAAGATCGCCGTTGTTTCGCACGATGCGCACATCGATCCTATCGGTTCCATGGTGGGCCAGCGTGGTGTCCGTGTCACCACCGTGACCAGCGAGCTTTCAGGTGAGAAGATCGACATCGTTGAATGGAATGAGGATCCCGCACTCTTCATCGAAGAGGCCCTCTCCCCTGCAGAAGTCGTCTCCCTCGAACTCGACGAGAAGGCTCACCGCGCCATCGTCACCGTCACCGAAGACGAACAGTCATTGGCTATCGGTAAGGGCGGCCAGAACGTACGCCTTGCCGCAAAACTCACCGGTTGGAAGATCGACATCAAGTCAGCTGGAGGAAGCGATGAAGATGAGGATGAAGAAGATGAGGAGGAATCAGAGGAGGCTGAAAAAGTCGCCGAAGAGAAGCCCGCATCAGAAGAAAAGAAAGCTGAATAATTTTGGACCGTCAAACGTGCCGGAAAAATCCCCGATCATTTGGGGGATTTTTCATTAGTACGCAATTTTTCTCAAAATAAAACGGTGTGAATGCTGATAAATAATTTCCCCTTTTCCATTCTTGGTGTAACCTTCGGTTGTTGTCTTGTCCATGACTTCGATAGGAAAACCCTTGAGTATACTCAAAATTTCCTCATGCTCATAAAAACTCATACCCGGATCATCTTTGAAACCTGAATGAGGTCCATATACCGTGAAAAATGCTACACCTGTCTTTCTGAGTCCTCCAATGATACGAGAAATAATCTGTTCGACATCTTTTTTATCGGAAATAAATGGCAGGACATTATTACAAATAATCACCGCGTATTTTTCTTTTTCAATAGTGAAATGTCGTATGTCTGCAATAGCCGCTTTGAGATAATGTTGCTCCTCATCAACAGCAACCACTCTGAACCCGAGAGATTCCAGGTAACACGCATCCGCGCCTTTGCCGCAACCCAAGTCGAGTGCATACTCAACATACCCGGCCGGCACCGATGTCAACAATTCGATATTTTCCAAATGTGATATGTAATATCTTTTTTTGTTCATTGTATAAAAAGGGATGAAAGAAGTATCAATCATCCCGTGAATTGACAGCGACTAATTGCCGTCATGGTCCGGACCAGTCCCATCATCCCCGTCATCGCCGCAACAGTCACATGCGGCACGAACGCGAATGGATTGGAGGACAGACGAACCACTATAAATGGTATTCATACGAATATCCTTTCGTTCTGTGTTCACTGCTCTGCTATGCCGACTTTCTCTTGAAAGGCGGAAATCTTCTTGGGCCAGACGAACTAATCATCATCTGCCTCATCATCGAACATGGACCCTTCGGGCATAAAAAGCCTTTCTGTTGCGCTTCACAGCGTACTGAATACTATAGTTAGCGCTATCTATAGGTATCATACTCGGATACAAAAAAACGTCAAGAAGACGTCCTGTGGACAACCCGCGAGCTTGCGAGCGGAGCCGTGGTCGTATGACCATAACTATGAGTATCTACTGCCCTACTAAAAATCGATCAAATCTTTGACTTGCACACCGAGCGCCTGAGCGAACCGTTGGAGATTGAAAATAGTAATATTCTTTTCACCTCGCTCTACCATACCCACATACGTGCGATGCACTTTCGCGAGTTCGCCCAATTGTTCTTGGGAAATCCCCTTGCGTTCGCGTTTGCCGCGAATATTTTTTCCGATGAATATCAAATACTGTTTGTTGTGAGTTCCCATGTATGCAGAACTATACCGTTTATCAGGCAAAAATACAAAAAAGCGGCCCCGGGCCGCTGTGAGTTTTTACTTTGGATACTT
>CAYZZN010000004.1:2512-4517 GCA_964483165.1 uncultured Candidatus Saccharibacteria bacterium | reverse complement strand
GCGGCGCGCAATCATTTCTTGCCAATTTTCTTCATGACGTCGGCGGCGTACCTCTTTGCGTTGGCCTGCTGTCGCGCAAGCTTCTGCCGTTTGACCGGATCTTTCATCAGAGTGCCATACTTGTTGATGGCTCCTCCGTCAAAAGCTCCGAGTGGTCCGCCGTTCCAGATTCGAGCCCGATCTTCGTCGGTGGGCTCTCTCCCCAATACTGTGCGTGTCGCATACATTTCAAGGTATTTTTGACACACCCATACTGACAGGGAGCGGTTACCGAGCATATCCTGTGGTTGATAGCGGGTACCGAATCTTTTGTTCACATCTATGAGACAGGGCTTGCGGACTTGTAAACACCCGTAGGCGTGGTCCGCGAGCTTCTTGTCTCCAATCGCATTATTATCGCCGCTCGACTCTTTCATGATGAGGCTGTCGAAGAACGATCCGTAGGACGGTTGCATTTGTGCAGTGAGCGCTTTATTGGCAAAGACGCTCGACGTGAACAGGAATGATGTTATTGCAATGAACAGTGCCCTTTTCATAATAGATGCCTTTCTGTCGGTGAGGAACCGGGGCTATCTACTACTGTTTATATTATATCATACTAATATGATATATGTCAATACCCTCTTAAGGGTCTGGAAAAATCAGTCAAAAATCGACGCTATTCGATTACGGCCACAAAAATCGTGTTAACGTGCTCATAAAGCAAAATTGACTTGACATGAAATCCCTGTTAAGGTGTCAGAAGATCTTTGCCTGAAGGTAAGGACAGCAACAACAACTCCCAAGGGAAACAAGGAAAAAAATGAGAAAATGGTCCGTAGGAATAGGAATGTGCATCGTCTTCGTGGCGAGCACCGTACTATCGCAGCAATTAACGAAGGAACAATTGGAGGCTGAGCAAAAGAATGCAGATGCTTTGGCGCTGAACGCGCTCTTTTCATCTGAGAAAACATTCGAGCTCACTCCTGAGCGGTTGAAAAAGATGCAGCAAGCGCAGGAGGAAATAGACGAACTCACGGCCGAATTGCTTTTGGCCGATCTACTCAATAGCGCAAAGCCTCGAACAAGGACCAAGTCGCTGTTGGGTACGAGCGCGACACTCATAGCCGCATCGGAATCCCAAGAATCAGGAGAAGGCGGGGCGAGTCTCCGGTCATATTCCCCGCCTACCTACACACCCTGTACCACCAACCTATATGAACAGTATGGTGTACCGGCATTCGACAGCGGCAAATGGTTGACGACGTCCGCCGCTGGATCAGAATACCCCTGGACTTACTCGACATTCTCCTTGACGAGCACCAATTGGACGGGAAATCGGTCGTTCGTCGGCGGCAAATCGTATCCAGGACACGCCCTTCCGGCGCATTACTGCATGTCCTTCATCGGCACCATCGCGACGAATCATTATGACGCGTATGGCGACCCGGTCGATCATATGCTGACCGGGTTCTACATGTACTTCTCAGGCTCATCGAGCTCCTTCAAATGCAGTGTAGCGTCATATCCTGGCGACAACGGGTATGCGCACACCAACCTGCCAGTAGCTTCAAGCGACTGGAGACACTTCGCCCTCAAGGTACCTGCCTTCGTGAACTATACGCCGACGAACCCCCAGATCATGTTCACGACGTTCAAGCAGTCAACCGACCAATTCCTCGGACCGGATGCCAGCGTAGTATGCGTCCAGTGGTGTCCGATCATGCCGCCTCCGGCGACAACGGACGATCTCAATATCGTGGATGACGCATCAAACAATCAGGTCCGAGTCGAATGGAATCCCTACGTATATCGTTCAGCCTACTGGGCTCTCGAGTTCGCGGGAAACATCAACGGACCGTACAGTACGAACATCGGCACCGCGATCATCGTGACCAACAACCTCGCCTACGCGACATTCTCGAAAACCAACGATATGCGGTACTACCGTATGTTGCATAAATAAACAAAGGCTCTATTCATCTGCCGGTTCCAAGTTTGGAACCGGCTTTTTTCTTGCAAAAAC
>CAYZZN010000004.1:0-2412 GCA_964483165.1 uncultured Candidatus Saccharibacteria bacterium | reverse complement strand
TCCTCGAGCGGGCGGAGTTGCCTGTTGCTTTCTGATACCAGCCATCTTGGCATCGTACTGATTGGCTGGTTTAGCTGAACCACGTGACATACCGCGCGCAATATGGTCGAGCGTATCCTCATCAAGACGATCAGGCTTTCTACGCCGTTCCTTCCTGAAAAGATTCTGACGTTCCGAGGCCTGATAGAGAAATATAAGGACTGCGCCAACGGCCACGAAGAGTAAAAAACAATCCAGGAATTAAAAACCCCCTCGCGCCGAATTGCGCGAGGGGTATTGTATCGAACATCATTGAACCATAACCGAGGTCTTCATTTTCTCCACGTGTTGCTCAGCTGGATCAAAGAAGTACGAGTACCCTTTGCATTCACTGAACTCATACGAGAAGAACTGGATACCAAGATCGTACACCTTTCCGAACTGATCTTTGTAGAGTGCAACTTGAGTACGACCAGCTTCCGTGGTTCTGCCTTGCCGTTTGTGTTGATCTTGTAACTCGACGACATGCAGAGCGAGCCGACGAGCACGTTCGCGCACTTCCCCGAGAAGGTACTCGTAGGAGAGGTTGCGATCATGTACATCGAGATCAAATGCGTTTCGGAAACGTTTGCACCACGACAAGATAAGATGCCATTGTGCATCATAGTGCTTTTCGTTACGAAACGCCTGCGCCACTACGACAATTAACAGCGGTACAAACAATAGCGCGAACACCACTGCAACTGGAAAAGCGGAGGCGGGTGCGACGAATGGCAATGTTGCCATACAGATAGCGAACAGTATCGCCCCTACCACCCATGGCTTCTGCGTCCGATTGTTGTTACGCAATTCGAGCATTTTTTCCTCCCAGAACGTAAAGTTCGGAGCGTACTCATTATGAACCAAGTTCTTGAGGATTCGCGGATCAATCACTGTTTTTTTCATTTCAATGTACCCTTTCTATTGCCGTACGGATTACATGAGATAGGCTTCCGGCCATTCATAGTGAGCTTCCGGCCCACTACTCTCCACATGAGATATATGCGGCTTTCATACATCTGGTACTATTATACCACATAATAGTACATGAAGTCAATAGCATCTATACCCCTGAAAATACGGCTCAGTATAGGCACATTCCTTGCCAATTCATGCCTTTTCCCCTATAGTCATACGGATTAAGCATTTATAAATAAGCCACTCTTAACCATCCATGAACCCATACATCTGGTTCGCCCTTATCAGTTCCGTCATCGCGCTCGCCTATGGCTCATTCTTGATCTACTCGATCATGAAGAAACCTACCGGCAACGACCGTATGAGGGAGATCGCTGCAGCCATTCAGGCCGGCGCCAAGGCATATTTGAATAGACAGTACCGCACCATTGCTATCATTGGTGTCATCTTGTTCCTCATTCTCGGCTTCGCGCTCACCTGGACCATCGCCATCGGCTTCATCGTCGGAGCTGTGCTCTCGGCTCTGGCAGGCTATATCGGCATGAATGTGTCGGTACGATCGAACATTCGCACTACTGAGGCAGCTCGCAGCGGTCTCGGCAAAGCACTCTCACTCGCCTTCAATGGCGGTGCAGTCACCGGACTCTTCGTGGTTGGTCTCGCTCTCCTCGGCACCACCGTCTTCTATGCCATCACCCAAGATGTCACCTCGCTCATCGGTCTCGCCTTTGGCGCGTCACTCATTTCCGTCTTTGCGCGTCTCGGTGGCGGTATCTTCACCAAAGCTGCTGACGTCGGTACCGACCTCGTAGGAAAAGTTGAAGCAGGAATTCCGGAAGATGATCCACGTAACCCAGGTGTTATCGCTGATAACGTCGGAGACAACGTAGGTGACTGCGCAGGTATGGCCGCTGACCTCTTCGAAACATATGCAGTGACTACTATCGCTGCGATGATGCTCGGCGTATCCAGCTTCACCAAGATCATCCCTACTCCTACCGGAGCAACGACTGCGGTCTTCACGAACGCGGCTCTCTATCCGCTCGCGCTCGGTGGCATCGCCATCATCGCCAGCATCATCGGTACCTGGTTCGTCCGCATGGGCAAGAGCCAGAACATCATGGGTGCTATGTACAAAGGTCTCGGTGTTGCAGGTGTTCTCGCCGCTATCGCCTTCTACCCTGTAACCAAGTCCATCATGGCGAACAATGGTGTCTACAGTGTCATGAATCTCTTCTACTGTACGCTCATTGGTCTCGTTGTGACAGCGCTCTTGGTTGTCATCACTGAATACTTCACCTCAACCAAATATGCTCCAGTGAAGTCTATCGCCAAGGCATCAGTCTCAGGACACGGCACGAATATCATTCAAGGTCTTGCGATCTCAATGAAGTCCACCGCATGGCCACTCCTCACCATCGTTGCCGGTATTCTCGCCTCATATCATTTTGCCGGTCTCTACGGTATCGCAGTTGC
>CAYZZN010000003.1:0-16729 GCA_964483165.1 uncultured Candidatus Saccharibacteria bacterium | reverse complement strand
GTATCGACGCACTCAAGGCCGCAACTGAAGGTGATAAGAAAGTTCAGGAAGAGTTGCTCGTCAAGAACATCGAAGGACTCAAGGCGGCAACTATCACCATTGCCGGCAAGGCAAATGATAAGGGGAGCTTATTCGCTGGACTCCACAAAGAAGTGATCGCCGAAGAAATTCAAAAGCAGACTCGACTCCAGATCGATCCGTCATTTATTCAGCTTGAACATCCGCTAAAAGAAGTTGGTGAACATACTATCGAAATCAAGGGGGGAGGGAAGAGTGGGAAGGTGAAGGTTATTGTAAAGAAGGCGTAGTCTCTGGGTTAATTCAAGAAATAAAAAAACCCTTACAGAAAACTTCTGTAAGGGGTGAAACATTTATTTCTGGTGTGCTTTTGCATCCTTCCTCAGAGAGTCAGTCAAGCGGTTATATCCACGAAGAACAAACTGCCGCTCTGATTCGACTGGATCGAGTACGATCCCTATAACATTATTGGATGACGACTTGAAGGTCAGGCGACGCACGGGGATACTGAGATGGTCAGCCTCGATTTGTCCCCCTTCGAGCAGTTGCCATCCTCGACCGCCTCGGTAAAAACGTGCGCGGATGAACGAATCTTTTGGCCAACGAAACGGGCGGATCGTCACGAAAGCATCTTCTCCTCGATCAAGATGATCAGGTGTGCTTATATGAAGACCGCCGTCGATGTCCAGCAAGACAAGGCCTAATTCTGCAGTAAGCAGTAAGTTCAACTTGGTAACTAAGGCGCAAACGGCCTGTTCGAGAGCTCGAACTTCACTTTTCATGTTATTTCTTTCCCGGGGTCAAACCCCGACTGAGTTTTGATCAGCGTCGCCTCAAGGCAACGTGCAGATGAACGAAAGCTCATCTGTAAAGACTTTACACTAAAAGTGGTTATTAGTCAATATTCACTCGCAACAAAAAAGCGCCCCTTAGGCGCTTTTTCGTTTTCCCTAGAATTATTTGACGTGAACGATCTTCTTCCTCAAAATCTGATCGTTGAAGCCGACTTTGCGCTTGGAGCCAAACTCAACCTTGCCCGCCTTGAGAGCAAAGAGGGTATAGTCCTTGCCAACACCTACTCCTGAACCAGGAAGGCAGGTAGTACCGCGCTGACGGAGAATAATCTGACCAGGAGTAATACGCTGACCATGGTTGATCTTAACACCCAAGTACTTTGGGTTTGAATCGCGACCGTTTTTGACTGTTCCTCCGGCTTTCTTATGTGCCATGGTGATTTATTACGTTAGTCGGGAAAGTATAGCATATGGCTTAAATTATGCAAGAAATGGGGCATTTTGAGGCAATAAAAGGGTGCAAAAGTGGCGTTTCGACCATACTTTTAGAAACATTAGATGTCAAGAATGGTCAAATATCTCGTCAGTGCTGCAATTCCGTCAAGGGCAAATCTTTCACCATTCAAGCCTATATTCTAAGCCATATTTTCATGAAAAAAAGGACGTAGGTCTATTATATGGCTCAGAATATGGCTCCTTTTGGTGTAAAATATGGCCTAGTTGAGCCATTTTAAAAGGGTAGGGGTATTGACTTATTGTCCCAGAGATGCTATACTGTATGCATAAGAACGAAACGAGTAACCTCATGTGTTACTAGCTTCGTTTTTTTAATTGTATGCTTGAACTTACTACAGGTGTGATGTTTCTTGTCTCATCCCTCTATGGTTCCGGACAAAGCGATAATCACACATTGATTAACGCGGAGAAGGAATCTACGAAGGCTACGACTACGGAAGTCCGCTCATTCACAGACTCAAAAGAACTTGAATCATATCTCCGCGAGGAATATGCCAATATGCCTATCATGATCGAAATCGCGCGTTGCGAATCGACTATGAAGCACTTCGGCAAGGATGGTAAGGTCATCCGTGGCCGGGTTACACCCGACGACATCGGAGTCATGCAGATCAATCAATACTATCATGGCGACTCAGCCAAAAGGATGGGAATCGACATTTATACCGTTGAAGGTAACGTCGAGTTCGCCAAATATCTCTACGGCAAGTATGGTTCGAGTCCGTGGTCAGCGTCAGCTTCATGCTGGTCAAAGCCCTCACAGGATTTGGCACGAAAATAAGTAACACACTACAAAAAATCCCGTCGCAAGATGGGATTTTTTGTTGGGCGAAACTCATGTTGACATAATAAAAATCAATGGTAGTGTGAGGAAAACGATCATTGCAAAGGAAACAATTATGCTTCTATTGAAAGTCCTATTTCCGGGCATCTGCCCGACGTGTGAGTCACCGAGCGGAACGGTAGGCTGTGACTATTCGTGTCCGGAGTGCCGGAGCCGATTTTGCAGCCAGTGCTATCGCACTGACCAAGAAGGGGACGGCACCTATGTGTTCTGTCCTCATTGCAAGACAAAACTCTTCTTTCCGGAATTTCCGGGGAGGTGCCTTGAACCCGAATTCGTCGTTACCGACATCTGCGTATTCACGAATAAAGGATCCTCAGGGGTCAAGTCAAACGACGGAAGGGAATGCAGAATCCTCCGGGTCAAGGAACCCGGTATGTGGGTGAATCCCGCAGTTCCGGAATATGTGATCGGATTCGACGATGATCACGGCTTCGGAGCATCAGAAAGTGAACTGGTGCTAGTCAGAACACAACAAACGAAAGGAAAATCATGAAACTGTTCGAAATACCGAGGAAACCGCAATTAGCTGGGCGAGCAAAGCTTAAGTTCGCCAGCCGCCGCGACGCCGCCCGCATCCGCGATACGATCCATATGCCTGATCACCCTGAAGTTGAGATGTTCGATCTCAAAAAAGGGGACCAGTTCCTTGCAAGGGTCGGATCCTTTATCGGAACAGAGGACCGGCAAAATCATATCTACTTTGGTGGCACTGACGAAAACCCATTCCTTGTCCGACTGAAGGAAGACGCGATGAGGCCGTTCATGGAGGGCGGTGAGGAAGCGTTTTTTGACGCCTTAAAGCCAGGCTCCGTCAAGCAAATCGAGAAAACCTTCGGCGTTAAGGCTCGCCGCCAAGGAGATTTCTTCTTTGTTCCATTGCTTATGCCTTGGGAGGAAATTGATCGCCTTTCGCTTCTATTCATTGGCAAGGGCTGCGATGTTGAACAAGTATCAAAAACACAGCTGGTCAATACACGGCACCGGATCACGGGCAAGCTCGACATGATTCATATCGTTACTGCCCCCAATATGCATGTTGGCGAAGGGATCGTAACGGCTCCCGATCATGCGCCGGTTGAGTTGAAAGGCCCACACGCGATCGTGCAGGCCCACAATCTTTATGATCCGCCACACGCGGACTGAAGGAGTTCCTTTGAACACACAAGCACCGAAGTGATTCGGTGCTTTTTTTTACAAAAAAGCCGCTCTCGGATGAAAGCGGCGTGTAAACTAGTTCTTGGCGGTCTCGCGCGGAGTCGCGGCATGAACTTGTTCAATGTAGCGTTCGAGTGTTGTGGGATCGAATGAGTCAATGAGCCAGAGATCCTTGCCACCATTCCATCCGACGACAAGTGGATCACCCCACACCATTGGTACCGGTTTCGGCCGCACACCAACTGAAGGCTTCTTTTCTTCAAGCTTCCAATCCTTTACTTGGGCCAGGATGAAGACGTGGCTGAACTGGTCCGCGGCGGCGGCGATCTTCTCCTTGGTAGCGAGTGGAATGACTCCATTGAACTCGGCAGAGAGAATAAATGTTTTCTTCTTATTCTTAGCCCGTTCAACGAGCGCATCGAGCACGTCCTTGTAACAGTCGGAAATGACGTGGGGAAGATCGGGAGAACAAATCCGCTTGGTGCTGAAATGCTTTCTACCCGTCCAATTGCCGTATTTCCACTTGGCACGAACACCGAGGGTAAACGTGCTGCTGGCCAACGAGAAGAGGGCAATAAGCGGCCACTTCTTTGCATTACGCCAGCGCAAGGGATCCAAATCGATCCGTTTGAACTGACTGGCATACTTCTCAGCACGCCTGCTTTCAGCGACAACCTCGCGTTCCTCGCGTTTCCGATCGCGGATGATCTTGGTGTGCGCTCGCAAACACTCAGACCTGCTCTTCTGGATATCTCGGCGCTTCTTTTCAAGTCCGGCAACTTGATCAGTCAACACTTGGCGCTGTTGCCGTTCGATGCCGAGAAGGCCTGCACGCAGTGATAGGATTTCAGTGATCTGACTGGCAACCCCTTGAATACGCTGATCAAACCTCAGAAGGCGAGGGGTGAGGGTGTCCGGCGGCAGTGCGGCCGGTGGGGCAGGGACTACGGTATATGCTCGCTGGAACGCGGCACGAATCGGATCTCGCCGTACCGCGAGTGACGGAATGAGTGTCTTCATGTCTAATCTCCATTTTTGCTTGTTTGGAACGATCTTCGACATATTTAGGCCAAAATAAACTATGGCCAGATCGAAGAGTTACTAAATGTAAATATGCGTCATTTCTAAGCAAAAGTCAATCTGCAATTCTTCATACCGTGAACATGGGGCAGGGGATGAAATAAATATCTAAAATCATATTCTGCGCAGCTGCCTTTCTCCTCCACAGACCATGTCGCACAATATACATTAATACCACATGGCTCTAGGAGAAGTTTGAACTGACGTAAACAAAAAAGAACCCGAACTGGGTTCTCTTCTGACTTCTTGTTGAGCTTACGGAGGCGTTACTTTGGGTGCTTGTGACTGAATGGTATTCATTTCTCCGTTCTTGATCTTGGTCAGATTGTCGATGGCTGGATACCAGATCAATTCGAGAAAAATATCGTTCCAAAGGTACATAACCGGACGCTTGAGATAATTGTCCCAGACATTGATCATGACCTCCTGAGTATATGAGAAATTGTCGCGACCAGCCGGAGAATTGACGATGTCACGGAGATTGAGGCCAAAGTAGCTCAAAATAAGAAGGGCAATGACGATGAGAATAATAGTTTTGACCAGTCCCCTATTACCAGTATTGTATTTCATGGGTTTATTTTATCCCAAAAAAGAATTTAATAATATAAGACTTATACACACTGTAGTTTACAAATACGACAGCGGATTGAGATAGGCCGAAGGGTCGGCAAGCGGATAGAGGACGCCGGCACAATATGAGCTGGAATTCAGATTGGTGATACGGACACCTTCCGTAGCGTAGACACCGAAGTGGAGGTGCGGGCCGGTACTGGCACCAGTATTGCCGCTATAACCGATGGTTTCGCCAGTAACTACCGTTTGACCGGTAGTAACGCCGATCAATGACAAGTGGGCGTAGAGCGTCGAGAGACCATTGGCGTGCTTGACCATGATCCACTTGCCGTAGGCACGGCATCTACCACCGCCAGCAAGATCCATGTTGCCTGAACCCACCACAACACCAGTCATGGCGGCTTTGACCTGGGTTCCAATGGATGCGCCGAAGTCGACTCCTGGATGGCTTCCGGACTTGTATATCTGCGGATTGGCTGTGGCAAATGACGTATTGCCAAAATACTGAGTAATGCGGACAGTATCAAGCGGCCATTTCAAGACGCCGGAACCAGTACCGGGAATACTACCTGGATTGACGTCGATCTTGAGTGCATCTTCCAAAGCGGTCACTTCCCTTTCAAATGCCTGTTTTTGTTGTTCACGTAATGCCAGCAATGCCGCATAACTGGCTTCGCTATTTTTCGTTTCTTTGAGAATCTGATTTTTCTCGGCAGTGGTGCCTTCGACGATCTTTTTTTGACTGTTCAACTGATTGTTGAGCGCGAGCAGATCAGCTTTGGCCTTCTCGCTACTTTTCTTGTTGCTCTCAAGATGGGTCTTGGCCTGAAGGAGCTCTTCGATACGATCAACAAGCCCTTTCTGCACCGCACCCAACTGATCCAGTGAATCCCAAGTATCCGACAATGATCTATCATTGAGCAAAAGCTCAGGAAGGGATCGTGAGCCACTTTCATTCATGGTCTTGAGGGCCAAAGAAATAATCCGACGATCATCGACGATGGTTTCTTCTTTATCATTGATATCCAACCCAAGCTGACGGATTTCGATAGTCTTGTCGGTGATTTTTTTCTCAGTTAGTTTGATATCGGCTTCAAGTTTCTTCCTGGTCAGATCCAATGATTTGATGGTGGCGGCCAAGGAATCAGCCTGACTCCCGAGCTCATTGATCTGCTTTTGGTAGCTCGCGATTTCCTTTTCGAGAGCTTTGATATCTTCCTGTCGTTGATTGATCTTCGACTGAATCTCATCGGTTGACTGAGCGTCAGCGGTCGAGATCGACGACAATGGCGCGAATGTTGCCAAAGTGAGTGAGACAAGGAGTACCAGCGGAATAATTTTTGCGGATTGAATCATGGATAGGCATGGGCGGTATTAGGCAAGCTTGGCGAGCGCCGCGTCGATACGCTTGAGTGACTCTTCTTTACCAAGAAGCGCCGCGGAAATGAACGGATCGGGCGATTTGTCTTGTCCGGTGAGTGCCATACGGAAAGGCCATAGAACATCACCTTTGCCCTTGGCTTCGGCGTAGGCCCAGATGGCTGATTTGATGGTTGCGGCGTCAAATTGATCATTCGAGATAGGTGCAAGAGCCGTCTTGATCCCAGACAAATGCGTAGCTGCCGCGACTGGATCAGGATTTTTCTTCCAGAGCAACGAATCGCGCGTATAGTCGTTGATCCGGTGTACAAAGGCTAGTTCCCCATTCCCGGCCAGCATCGTCGACACGTCACTAAATGTATTGATTTTGTCTTTCAGTACGGGTATGAGTTTCTTGAATGAGTCGCTCTTGGGTACAATCCATTCAGGCAAGAATGGTCGGGCATATTCTGCGAAATCCTCATCAGTCAACTTGAGAATGTATTGTCGGTTGAACCAGGTCAACTTTTCCTCGTCGAATATGGCACCGCTCTTCTGCACACGTTCGAGTGAAAATTCTTTGAGGATGTCTTCTGTCGTCAGCAATTCCTTGTCGTCAGACGGATGCCAGCCGAGGAGGGAGAGGTAGTTGACGATGGCCTCGCGCAGGTATCCCCTACTACGATATTCACTGATCGGCACGGCACCTTTTCGTTTTGACAATTTGGAACGATCAGCGGAAAGCAAAAGCGGAATGTGCGCGTATGTCGGTATTGGGGCCTTGATGGCGTTGAAAATAAGGATCTGGCGCGGCGTATTGGATATATGATCTTCACCGCGAATGATATGGGTCACGCCCATCTCGTGATCATCGATGACAACTACGAGATGGAATACTGGCTCATCTTCATTCTTGGCGATGACGAAATCACCAAGCTCAGTGGTATCGAACTCGACTCGACCGCGGACAGTATCCTCGAAGGCAACCTTGGTGTTCGGATTCTTGAAACGGATGACGCTGGTGCGCACCGGCACAGTGTTGGAAACTTTTCCTGTCTTTTCTTCTTCGCGTTTCTGCGCTTCGATCGCGCGCTCTACTTCTTGTTCGGCAGTTGAGACATAGGCGTGGCCGGAATCGATCAATTGCTTGATGTATTTTTTGTAGAGTTCTGTCCGATCGGACTGGCGGTAGAATTCGTCATATTCGAGACCCAGCCATTTGAGGCTATCGATGATGTTCTCCTCGTACTCCTTCTTGGATCGTTCCTTGTCGGTATCTTCTATGCGCAAAATGAACTTGCCTTTGTTCTGTCGCGCGAATATCCAAGCGAAAAGCGCGGTCCTGTAGGAACCGGCATGAAAATAGCCTGTGGGCGAAGGGGCAAATCGGGTTACGACGGTCATGGGGATAGTATAGCAAAAAAGGCCACCTTTCGGCGACCTTTTTTGACGTTATACAACGTGAGAGTTACCAATCCATATTATCCCTTGATTCCCGCCTCAACTGCTGAGGAAGCGCGGAAGAGCTTCATGATAATGTTGCCCTTGGAATCCTTGATCGGGAGATCCTTGGTAGCATCAAAGATCTTGTCACCGTCGTCAGCGTGGAGCATAGCGTAGTAGATACCTCCTTCGACTGTTGACTCAGTGAGCGTAATCTTGCCAGGGTTGATACCCTTGTCAAAATACGCGGAACCAATGTACGCACCCGGAACACCGTTGTTGTCCTTGTGGATTTCAACCCATCCGCCATTGGCGAGAGTGACTGAAGAAACGTACACGACATTGCCTGGATACTGGTCTGACATGATAATGCGATTGCCTTCACCTGGAATATTCGACGTATCGATGATCGATGAATCGTCGTCGTCCGTCATGCCGTCATCGGACTTGTTGCCGAAGACCATGATACCAATGATGATGAGGACAATAATGACAATAACAGTGACTACCCACTGCCATGTTTTGATGCCGCTGCTTGGTTCCATATATGTATTGTTAATTTTTAAAACTTATAATTCGACGTAGATATAAAGTATAGCACATAAGGCGCGCCCTAATGCAAGAACGCTGGAACTTGACCGCGTACTATTTCTCGTGCTCTAACGCAATGTTCAAAATAGCGTCTGCTATGAGAGCCGCGCTGTCGACGCGGGCAAACGCTTTGGCCTGTTTCTTCATAGTCTCCTTGATGGCCGGTGAATTGTAGATACGATCAACTTCCTCGATGATGATATGCGCACTCAAGTTGTTTTCTTCGATAACAGATGCCGCTCCGGATTTGGCATAGGCGAAGGCGTTGGCTGTTTGGTCATGACTGATGGAGGTGGGCAATGGAACGATGATGGCTGGAATGCCCCAAGCCGCGATCTCAAAGATAGTTGAGCCGGCACGCGAAACGATGACATCAGCAACGCCGGTAGACATACGGAGCGCGAGTTCATTCAAGTAATCAAACGGATGATAGCGCGATGAATACGGGTGATCTTTCAGAATAACGCCGGTGGTCGACTTGATCTCTTCGATATTGTTGCGGCCCGTCTGGTGAATAACCTGATATTTGTTGAGCAGTTCCGGCAATCCTTCGATGATGGCATCGTTGATGGGTTGTGCGCCCTGGGAACCACCGAGAATCAGGACAACTGGCGTGTTCTGTTCGAGATGCAGGAATTCGTGAGCTCCGTTCGAGAGCGGCTGCATGATCTCTGCGCGAATCGGACAACCAGTGAGAGCTACCAGACCTTCCGTTTTGGGAAAATACTGCGCCGCATCCGGATACGATATGGCAATCTTCTTGGCAAACTTCCCTGCCCACGCGTTCACACGACCCGGCTTGCTGTCTGATTCATGGATGATGACGGGTATCTTCAGGAATTTGGCGGCGAACAATGCAGGAAAACTTCCATATGCACCCTTGCCGAACACCACATCGGGATATATGCGGAACAAGCTTATGATGGCAGAGATACATCCGAAAATAGTCTTGAATACGTCGACAATATTGAGGAGTGAAAAATAACGTCGCATCTTCCCTGCCGTGACTCCAACATATTCTATTTCGTTATCGAACAACGCACGGGCATTGTATTTGCTCGGCGCCATGAATAAGAGCTGAGGCGCGATGATCTTGCGCTCTTTGATGCGTTCGTGAATGGCTTGTGCGACAGCGATGATGGGATAGAAATGTCCACCTGAAGCGCCGCCGGTAAATAGGATTTTCATGGGGATATTATACTAAACTTTTCCATACTTCGACACATTCGCCACAATCCCACTCGCCGCTAACACAATGATGAGTGCTGTTCCTCCATGCGACACAAATAACAACGGCAAACCAGAAAGAGGAATGACACCGAGCATCGCCGCCATATTCATAAATGATTCCGTGATGATGAGCACTGCGATACCGATAGCCAACATGCCGCCAAAAATATCAGGGGCGCGCGTACCGACACGGAAGGCGCTGACGGCAAGCGATAAATAGAGTGCGAGAAGTACAAGACTGCCGACAAAACCGAATTCTTCAGCTGCGACCGCGAAAATAGAGTCCCCTATCGGTTCAGGTAAGTAGCCGAATTTTTGTACACTTTGCCCGAAACCACGGCCGACAAACTGGCCCGAACCGATGGCGATCAATGACTGATTGATCTGATAACCGGCACCTTGGGTATCAGCCGAATGATTCAAGAATGTCTTGACGCGTTCGAGCGCGTACGGACGAGACCAGATGACCCCGCCGACGACGACAGCCATAACTACTCCGGCTAGGATAATATGTCTCAAGGGTAGACCAGCGATGATGAGCATGACGATACCGGTAAAACCAATAATAACGAGTGTGTCAGTATCACGTTGCGCGAGCAAGAGTCCGCTCAATACTGCCATAAGAACGAAATACGGGATAAGGCCATGTTTTAGGTTTTTCACTCGATCTTTTGCAAAGTGAATCCATGCCGCGAGATAAATAATGAATGCAATCTTCAGAAATTCTGAGGGCTGGAATGAGATGGGCCCAATATCGATCCATCGCGTTGCTCCGGCATGGAAAAGAGATATACCGGGAATGAACAAAAGCAGATTCAAGATGATGGCGCCCAAGAGGATAAAAAATGCCATTTTTCGTATGCCGGGATATTTCACTTTGGCGAACACGAAGAACAGCACGACACCGATCACCAAACTGATACTTTGTTTGAGTGCAACCGCGGTAAACTGGGAACTATTCTGGGCAAGGAGACCCAATGACGCGGATAGGAAAATAATAAAACCGACGATCGTCAACGCCACGACGGAGAAAAGAAAAAAGCGATCGATGGGTTTACTGTTGATGGGTTGCATTGAAAAAGAATTACGCTTCGGATTCGGTTCCTGCCGCTGGCTTTTCCGCGACCTGCGGTTCCTGCGCGCGCTTGAATCCTTCGATGTCTGATTTCACTTGTTCGTACTCGGGAAGATTCTCTATTTTTGAAATACCTAAATGAGATAAGAGATCGAGTGTTGTTTTGTACAAGAAACTGCGAGCATCCTTGGGGTTGTCGATACGCTCCACCAACCCACGAATCAGGAGGTTACGCACGATGAATTGCGAATTCACGCCACGAATGTAATCGATGTCGGCACGAGAGATGGGCCCTTGATAGAGGATGATCGAGAGGGTTTCAAGTCCTGCTTTGCCGAGATCGCGGGTCAATTCTTCTTTGGTTAATTGCTCGATAAGTGGCGAAAGTTCCTTGGCAGTGCCGAGCATGACTTCTTCGTCCGTCTGCACCAACGTGAGTCCCCTGCCCTTCAGGATATTTTCCAATTCTTGCAATCCTGTTTTTACCGCGGAAACATCAGTATTCAAAAGCGTCGCCAATTTCTTGAATGAAACAGGTTCGGCTTTCCAGAAGAGGATGGCTTCGAGTTGAGCGGCCAGATTCATAGACATCCATTATACGAGGTATTCGACAAATAAAAAAGCCGGTTTCGCAACCGGCATGAGTGTGATTATATTCCTCGGACTTCGCCGATTCTGCGTTTGAGAACGCTCGGGAGTGTAATCGATTTGTTGACCCCGTTGCGGAAGAATTCCATGTTTCCGACACGTTCCTTCTTACGCCGGAATTTGAACAGGATGTCCACCTGCCAATCCTTGTTTGTATTCGTATCATCGCGAGGCTCGACGCGAACACTCAGTCTCTTCAGATTCGTATCTTCGACACCTTGGATCTTGAGTCCCGGTTTGACCGTACGCGTGAGATGCAACTGGGCCTGTTGCCCAATCTGTGCCTCGGTGTAACCATCCGTTTGCGGCAATTGTCGTGCTGTGGGCATATATCCCCTTTCTGGAGACATCAAACCATAGTGCGTCTGGATTGTAAAGAAAGTTGCCGATATCAATACCTCGGCACGCCAACCTCCTTGGTCTCCATATGTATGTCATCAAAATCTCTCTCCTGACTGACATGCACCACTCCCTCTTTGACGAGTTCCAGCATGGCAAGGAAGCTCACAATAATACCCACCTTCTCACCTTTGTGTTCCGCGGTGAACTGCTTGAAGCTCATCTTGAGACTCGACGTGATGCGGGTGGTCAGATTGCTGATCATCTCCTCGAGACTGACGACTTTTTGCACCACGTGTTTTGGCAGATTCTCTTTTTTGGGCAGACGATTGATCAGATCTTTGAGCGCGTAGAGAGCTTTCTCCAATGTAAATTCCGCATCGGGCGCAAACACCGGATTGACCGGACGTGCATGCGACTGAGGAAAAATCATTTCAGCGCCAAATAATTCTTGGATATGCTTACTTGCATCTTTGAGACGCTTGAATATTTTGAGCCGAGTTTCGAGATCGTGAATGTCACCTTTTTCTTCTTCGGTGAGAGCAAGTTCAGGTAAAAGCGATTTTGACTTGATCAGAAGAAGCGTCGAGGCAATCAGGATGAAGTGCGCCGACTCTCCCATCGGCAGATTTTCGAACTGACGTACATGCGAGATGAAATCGTCGGTGACTTTTGCCAGCGAGATATCACTGATGAAGAGTTTTTTCTTTTCGATCAGGTCGAGGAGAAGGTCGAGTGGGCCTTCGAACGCTTGGGTTTTGATGGTGAAGGTCATGGATTAGGCGCGGGCATGCTCAAGTCGAGCAAGACGTTTGTCGTGGCGATTGGTATCGAGGCGAAGAGCATACATCTCTTTAATGAAATTATCCGTGTCCACACAATATCTACGCATCTCTTCCGTAAACATATCCATCCTGGTTTCTATGCGATCAAAACGCGGACTAACTTCTTCGCGAATAACTCCCCGAGTAACCTCACGAATTCTGAGATCTATAGTTTCGCCCATAGTCTTAATTTCTGAGCGAAAAACTTCTAGCATAAGCTCTCGGTCATGCTTTATCTCTACTTTAAATTGTACACGACCTTCCTCAAGAGTAATGCGCGCAGCTTTCAGAGCAGCCTTATCGGCCGTCTCATCAACGGCTTTCTCAACTGTAATATCTATATATCTTTCCATCCGTGATTTGATTGGCTTCATGTATGTGTTTGCTAATTATACTACCAATTAATAATTTCAACTAAAATCAGGGGCGAATCGAACACTCAAGATCACTCAGTACGATTTCTTCGCTCCAAAAGTGATCTTTTGCCTTCATAATCTGCCGAGTTTCCTCGCAGGCCTTCTGATTCAAGGCTTTTTGCATCCTTGACTCCCCCCGCTCAATGCTATCTGCGTAAGAAACACTGGCCGACATCGTAGCCACTAAAAAAGCCAAGCTTCCCATGGCGAGCAGGATAATGGCGGTCGTGGCGATAAAGCCTTCGCTGTTTTTAGTCGAGTTGTTCTTCTTGGGCATCATATATTTCATTGATTAAATGGATATCTTGCAGATGGATTGAATATAAATAATTGATCGTATTTGTAATCAGGAGTGAGAGAAGAACGGTGAAAATGACGACTTCAATCAGTGTCATACCGTTTGCCGGCGACTGTTTTTCGTTAAGAGCATTTTTCATATCACTTGAATGAGATCTTATAAATAACAGGCGCAGTTGCTGCAAGAATATACAAACTGTCACCATCACAAGTCGTAGCTTGTGGCGCGACCGGCAGAGAAATCGACTTCATCGTCGTCGTAGAAAGATCTTTCGAAAGAATCTGAAACTCTTTGTCGAGCTGGCGTGTCGCAAGATATATGAATGATCTATCTTCGACAATCCCGTAGACGCCGCCTGAAATATCTAAAGAATAGATCGGCTCGAATGGATCCGTCGAAGTAGCCCAGGAAAATAATTCATGATCTTGCTTGATGTTAAAACCGCCCGATGTCCTTCCGAGCATGAACTCGTCCTCAAAATAAGAAGACGTCTTCCCTTCCTGACGTTCCCAACCAGACGCCGTGAATGAATCTATTTCTTCGGGATGTTCCGGGTCATAAACATCGATGATTCGTAATTGTTTTTCACCAGCTGTTGCGACATACGCTGTATCGCCCCGAACGTAGATATCAGTCACTTTACTCCCTATTTCAACACTTCCCCGTCGACCCGGATGCGCCGGATCTGATACATCTATAATAGTGAACTCTTCTCCGTCCCATTTTTCGGTGCCTAAATAAACTAGATTATTATGAAAGAATATCGAACTACCCAAAGCCGGCGTTGCTGTTGCGTATGGCAATGGTAATTTGTAACTATTCTCCACCCATATTCCGCTTATGTATGGCGCAATCTTGATGATTTGCAGTTGAGCAGTCCTACTCGTCATAGCCGCATATATCCGATTTGCACCGAGTGTCAAAGCGGCAAATCCCGGCCCCGTATTCACGGTCACATACGGATCAACAGCGTCTGGATCACGTATATCCGCTATCAGAAGATCATAATCAGTACTTCCCGATGAATCATTTGCTATGTACGCAAATCCATTCCTCACTTCAAGGTCAGTCAATTTATACGTCGGATCAAATGGAAGGAGTATTGGTGTAATTGTCGGGCTCAGGCGTTCGGCTAGATAAGATTCCGCAGATCGATGAAAATAACCATAGGAACCGACAGAATATTGATTGGTAAGATCAGCGGAACAAAAAGAGGTTCCTGCGGCTTCATTCATGCTTGGAAATGGATACGTGCGTACCGCGGCGAAATCAATCGATTGTCCGGTGTCTTCAGCAGTGACCGTAATATCCGTCTCTATCCGTTCATTGCCATACCACCGCGCAGTAGCACTCATAGTTGTGGTTGATTCGGATAGATTTGTTGGGTCAATGGTTATTATGCGATGTTCATACGGCATCATGCCGTCAAATTCGCTTGAATGATTTTCGTAAATATCAAGCAAACGATTCCGCTCCTGTGCAAACTCAAATAACGATCGGGACGACAGGGATGATTGGGTAATGATAATCACAAATAACGCGCCGAGTGATAGCGCGAGTAAAATATCGACCAGTATCAGGCCGCTGTTAGTGTTGCAGTACTTTCGATATATCATAGATAGGCATCATGATTGATAATGCGATACATCCGACCACGATCCCCATTCCCGCCATCATCATCGGCTCGATGAGAGAAGTCAGGCGTTTGAGCGAGTGTTCCATGTCACGATCGATGATGGATGCGGCGCGAATAAGCGATATCCCCAGTGTCCCCGAAGCTTCTCCGGCAGTGAGAAGCGGTGTGACATATGATGGTACAAATCTTGATCGGTTGGCGAATAATGAGCCGAGCGGTGCACCTTTCGAGATACGGGGTATGTTATCCGCCAATAGTATGGAAAGTGGTGCGAAGGAAACACTCCCCACTGTATTGGTATATGACCGTGGAACATCCATCCCTGATTCGATCAGCGATCCGCATGACTGGAGAAATAACGAGAGCGAATACAGGTACACCAGCTTCCCAATGATGGGTATATAGAGTAGGGCGCGATGGCAATATACTCTGAAGGATTTTAATTTCTTGTAAGTGAAGCTGAACAAGAGCGAAAGCAGAAGAAGAGATCCCAACATATACAAACCATATGACACAATGTGGTCAGAAATAGCCATGACAATACGGGTCAACAGGGGCAATTCGGCATGAAGGCTCTTGAGCATAGGAATAATTTGCGGCATCACTCCACGCACAAGCCCGATAGTCAGGAGCCCGGCAAATAATCCAATGATGATCGGATACGCGAGCGCAGACATGCACTTTTTGAGCAATTCATCTTGTTTTTCCAGAAGGTGGCGAACTATACCGAAGGCTCTGACCAATTCACCGGATGATTCTCCATGTTCTATCAACCCTGAAACCGCTTTCGCCAATCCAAGATGAACAGCGAGAGACTTCGCAAGCGTCGATCCGGAGACAACCTGCGCATGGACCTTTTCAAGACTGGCACTGTGACGAGGGGACATCCCCTGTCGCGCTACCAGCAACATCTTGTCGAGCGTCAGACCTGCGGCCATATATAGTTCGAATCTCTCGAACAGAAGAATCAAATCGCGTCGTTTCCATCTATTTTTTTTAAACATACTAGTAGTACTGATTATTCATAGAGCACACGAGCGACTTCTTCGTGCGTCGTGATCCCCCACTCGACCTTTTCATGCCCATCTTCGCTCATGGGCCGGAATCCTTGGGAGCGCGCATGCGCCGTGCATGACGACACGCTTTCTTTCCTTGAAATATGGCTTTTCATTTCCGCGTCGATCTCACACACCTCGGCGATGACCGAACGTCCCGCATATCCGATCTGCCGGCACTTCTCGCATCCTTCTCCGAAACATTCATGACACACGGCTCTGACGAGGCGTTGCGCTACCACCAGCTTGAGCGTGGAAGCGAGCAGATAATGATCAACTCCCATATCAACGAGACGAGGAATGGCTTCAAGTGCGGAATTGGTGTGCAGTGTGGACAAAACCAAGTGTCCAGTGAGTGCCGTGTGGATGGCAACTCGCGCAGTTTCGGCATCACGGATCTCGCCCACCATGATAACGTCGGGATCCTGTCGGAGCGCTGATCTCAGGCCGGACGCAAAGGTTACTCCATGAGTATGCCGGATATGAACTTGTCGGACCGATGGTATTTCGTACTCGATAGGATCCTCAAGAGTGATGATGGACAACGCTTCGCGAGCCTTGAGCGACAAACAGGTATGAAGAGTGGTTGTCTTACCTGATCCCGTAGGTCCGGTGACCAAAATGAGACCAGAGGTGAGTTTCAGGGCATCCTGAATCGATCGAACATGATCGGGAGTAAAGCCGAGTCGTGCAAATGAAACATCATGTGCGATCTTCATCGGTAACAATCTGAGCACAGCATTCTCGCCATAGTATGTGGGCATGAATGATATGCGAATATGATACGGGGTGCCCGCAATGTCAGTCTTCCATCTCCCATCCTGCGGTACGG
>CAYZZN010000002.1:15787-20846 GCA_964483165.1 uncultured Candidatus Saccharibacteria bacterium | reverse complement strand
TATCTCCAAGACATCGGCTTGAATGAAAAAGAGGCGGCCATCTACCTCTCACTCTTGGCCGTGGATAACAGCTCCGTGCTCGACATCTCCAAGAAGACCAATATCAATCGCTCCACTACATATGTCATCCTTGAATCATTGGCTCAGAAAGGTCTCGTCAGTGAGACGACTGTAGGCAAAAAGACGCATTACCAAGCCGAACCGCCAGAAAGATTAGAAACGTACGTTGAGCGACGCAAAATTCTCCTCGAAGAGCAGGCAAAAAAGCTCAAGGATATCATTCCGCAGATCAAGAGCGTGCAGAGGGAGGTCGGTGAGAAACCAATGGTGAAATATTTTGAAGGAAAAGAGGGTATTTTTGCCTTGAATGAGGATCTGTTCGAAGATACCGAACACACGGTTAACGCTAATCATAAAGAAGTATTCATAACGTATCCTATAGATCTTCTTGACGAAGTATTTCCGAAAGAGGAGCGTTCTCGATTCAAAAAAGAACGTATAAAAAGGGCCATCAAAGCCAAAGTTATTTATACATTAAAACAGGGAACGGTTGCGTCAGATGAGACGAGTGAGCGAATAAAACTTGATGGAAATAAATACCCTTTGTTATGCGACATCTCCATTTATGGAGATAAAGTGAGAATTGGGATATTGGGGAAAAAATTATCCGGTATTTTCATTAAAAGCTCTGATCTCGCAGATACCCTAAGAAGCATACTTGGCGCACTCTTTGATTCTCTGAAAAAAGAGAAGCCCGGCGCGTGATTGCTAGTCACGGCCGGGCATGCTTTCGTCTGTCGACTTTTCTCGATGGAGCGGGGACGACTATTGCGAGCTCGTCGCTCATCGGAATGTGCAGAGCTGATTAGTTCATTTCGGTGTAAACACCGTACTTCGATGTTACGGACATGATGGTCCACTGAACTGATCAGTACGGATCGGTACTTTCTTTGTACCGTGAGTGATTGGCCACCCGTGTCTATCTTTTCGATTTTCCGTGGTGACAATCTTAACTACCTACAACTAGTCAACGATCTCCCATAACTTTTCTTTCTTTGCTTCTGGCTCTCAAGAATAATTTGCAAGGGGAACCGACTTTGCCATATCTTTTAGGGCTCTTCACGTCCCCTCCTCCCACCAATGAGGTGCGCGAGGAGGGGACGCTTCGCCTTTGGCATCAGTCGCTCATTGCGTCCTCCTTGTCTTGAGAGTTTCCAGTGGCTCTGTTTTAAGGGTTTGAACATCTGCTTCTCTGAAGTCCAGAACTCTCACCCACCACCAGTTCCATGATCAAGTATAGCAGGTTGGCATTATTTGTCAAGTTTTTATAACATTTTGCAATTATAACCATATCTAGAGCCTTATTATTCATAAAATAGGTCATTTTGTCGATTTTCTGCTGTTTTTTAGTTGTGACAGAATATTTTTATTAAAAAACTATTTTTTATTTTGTCAAAATTTGTATCAAACTGTCATTTTTGTATAACTTTATTAGTTTCAAAATATCCTTATTTTGCAATGTTTTATTGATATTTAGGGGTATGAAATGTTATTTTTACTTGACAAAATTATTATATCGTGTATACTGTGCAACATAACGCTGAGATTGTAAAAGTTCTTCACACCGTTCTGTTCCGACACCAGCGCTTCGCCGAGTAATACTGCGCGGGCGCTGATATCGGAACAGAACATAAACCCTAACCAAGAAAGGAGGACCTATGACGTATATCGTGAACCCTGACGGGACCATCGAAGTGATCAGGCGCTAGTCGCTTGACCTTGATGGCAAAGGATCGCTCTAACCTTTGAATCAGAAGAGCGTGAATGTCACCGTTTCAAAATGGTGAGCCCGGCATGCAGTTGCCCAGTACGAGGATCGGGGACTCCTACACAGTCCCCACCTTCTTCAAGTCCACGAATGATTCGCGGGCTTGATGAGGTAACAAAAGTTCTTTGAATCACCAGTATCTGCACTACAACCCGCCTTATGTGGCCATAGGGCTGGGTGTAGTGCAGATACTCCCGCAGGTATCCGAGCACAAGCGAAATCAAGGGTGCTACCGGTAGATCCTCGAGATCGCCGGAGCACCCAAGAACGCCTACGACCGCTCTACCTTCCAAGAGGTAAGAGAGCGGCGAGGGAGAAAAACTCTCCCAAATGCATGACTGGCCCATGGGCCGGGAGGAAAAGTGTACGGCAGAAGCCGGCACCATAACTCTTATTACCTACCTAGGTGATGACATGCATATGGGTGCTTGGACACCCGACGCTAGCGGATTTTCCGCGGCGTCACTGCGAGCCCTGGAGATTACTTGAGCATCAGGACTCAAGATCTCCAGGGATTCTTATCGGGATGTGTATCCCGACTGATGAGCTCGAAAGAGCGAAAAGAATCTGGGAAGGTCATTGCGCAAGTTCTTTACAACTCATGAACTCCTACCGTCCACGGATCGAATCCGTGCCGATGAGTCCAGGCGTTCCGCAAGGAGCGCGCAGGACGAAACGGTCTCCGCAGCCAGTTACAGCTGGCAGCGGGGTAATCAGAAACGCCTTAACAACTTTTGTTCTGCGATATCGGGAATCGCTACAGTGCTTCTTCCTAGGGAAGTGCTGTGGTTGAGGAACGATGGAGAACTGCTCGTTGAGGATACTTCGAAATCATAAAATGAAACAAAAACTGCCAGGGGTCCGGAAGTCTGAGCAAGTCTCAACTCCGCGACCGACAAAACCTGTGCAGGCGGCCAACCACCGCCATGGTCATTGCGAACGCTCCCCAGGCATAACCCTGGACCCGCGAAATCCAATCGAACATGAGATCCGTCATATGCACTGTCTTCCTGGGTAGAAGATGATGTGTGTGCGGGTCCCGGATCTACTGTTATAGATTCGGATGGTTCACTTTTTAGGGGATTTTAAGAAAATCCCCTTCTGTATTCCGCCAAGCGGAACTGATGAGTCTCTCCGCAAGGGGAGGTGAAACAGAAAGTTCTTTACATTTTTATATTGATTTTAACCAACCACAACTGAAAGGACCTCACCATGAATGCTACTTTGTCTGCTTTGTCGGGAGTCGGTCGTCAGTCGTCGGAGGATCACGTCAACCGTGCCGGAGCACCATCGCATCGTCGCTCTCTACAGGAGCGCGTGCTGGGAGTGCTCTCCACGGGAACCCTCGGTGACACGTACTATGCTTCCCGCGAAGAACTCGCCAAGGAAGCTGTGGACGTGATCACCGAGGCCAGGGAGGTGTGTCCTCATTTTCTCGCTCGCGCGCTCGTATGGGCTCGTGAAGAGGGGATGATGAAGACATTGCCTGTTCTGGGACTCGTGATCCTCTCGGCGGGAGGTCGCAACAAGGACCTCTTCGAGCAAGCGTTTCCGCGCGTGGTGAAAACCCCTGATGACCTTCGCTTTTTCACAGCGACGGCTCTCTCGGGGAAGATCCACGGACGGAAAGGCTTGGGCGGCATGACGGTGGAACCGGTCCGGAAGTTCCTCACGGGTATGTCCGAGTATCACGCGGTGAAGTATGGCTCTGCCAACTCCACTGACGTGACGCTCGCTGACATCATCCGTTTGGCGCATCCGAAGCCGGCTTCTCCGGAAGTTGCTGAACGTCTGGGTTGGCTCATTCGGGGGAATAAGGCGATGGGTGCGAACCTAGCGCTGAATCCCCAGATCAGGGCGTTTGAATCTTTGAAGCGCGCCCCTGCCGAGGACAGACAGCTTGAACTCATTCGTGAGGGAAGGTTGCCGTTCGAAGTGGTGGTGCCGTCTTTGAAGAAGATGACGCCCGCGATCTGGTCGGAGCTCCTGCAACAGGCACCGTACATGAACTTGCTCCGGAACTTGGTGACGTTCACGCGTCACGGAGTATTCCAGAATGAGGACAATGTGCGACTCGCTGTGGCAAAGCTCACGAACCCGAACGCCATCCAGCGTTCCCGAGTGCTACCATTCCGCTTCTTCAATGCCTGGAGGATGCATTGTGCGACTGAAGGACACGACAGCCGGATTGCGGATGCGCTCCGCACGGCTCTCGATCTTTCGTTTTGTACGATGCCCTCTTTCGGCGACCGCACGGTGGCGCTTGGTCCGGATGTCAGCGGTTCGATGAGTCAAGGTACGATCTCGCAAGAGAGCACGACCCGATACATCGACATCGCTGGTATCTTTACCGGAGCGCTTCTCAAGCGGATTGAAGGGCGAGCACTGGTGCTCCCATTCGATGGAGCCGTCCGTACTAGTGAGTTCTCTTCGCGGGATGACATCATGGTCACCACGAAGAAGCTCGCTCAGTATCAGGGTGGATCCACAGCAGTTGGTGCGCCGATAGAGTATCTTCTTGATCGCAAGATCAAGACGGATGTCTTTATCGGCATTACCGACAACGTTGACTGGGCGCATGGCCAAAGGTATGACACGTCTGATGCATTTCTGCCTTTGTGGCTCCGCTACAAAGCAGAGGTTGCACCTCAGGCGCAGGCATTCCTGGTAACCATCGCTCCGTACGGCGACGCTGTTGCCCCTGCGGGCACGAAGGGAGTGCATTTCATCTACGGATGGAGTGATCGGGTGATCAATTACATTGCGCTCAAGCTTCAATCTGGTGAAAGCCAGGTTGAGGCCGTAGAGCGAATGGAGTTGGTTGCCTGATAGCACTTGGCCTCGAAACGACGCGCAGAATCCTAGTCTGACTGCGCGGAGACACACGCCGGGGATAAGAGACCGAACCCCGTTGTTGTTCCGCCTTCGCGGAACGCTATGACCCATTTCGGGTTGGCGATAAATCAATAGGACGACCATGCCATGTCGAAAAACTGACCGTAATACTCCGGGTAAGCTCCGGGGCGCCTGACAAGCGGAAACTGTTGGAATGATGCAAATCATTTCTCTGTTCTCGGGATGTGCATCTCGACTGATGAAGACTCAAAAGGGTCGAAAACAGAAAGTTTAGCTCTTTACATACAACTCATATGAAAATGAAAATCGAAGGTGGCTCTGGCGGCAAACGCGGGCATTCGAACATGACGCACTGGACTGGAACCGAAGAAATCA
>CAYZZN010000002.1:556-15687 GCA_964483165.1 uncultured Candidatus Saccharibacteria bacterium | reverse complement strand
GGCGGCAAACGCGGGCATTCGAACATGACGCACTGGACTGGAACCGAAGAAATCAAGTCCGTGACCAAGCGGCTCCGTCGGGCTGAAAACAAGGTGGTCATCGAAAAACAAGTATCCGAATGGATCGAAGAAAACAAGGATTACCCGTGAAAAAACTGACGACACGGCTCAAGGCCATAAAGTCGGTGCGCAAGCATTCGATCTTCGTGGGAAAAGCCTACGGCTCTCCAAAAGGCGCCAAAGGATACGACCGCAACAAACAAAAGAACTGGAGGAATGAGATATGAAGACTGGTTCCCGGAGGAGTTCCAATAATACTCCTCCATTTTATTGGCTTTACAATTCATGATAAATATGTTATTGTAAATCCATAGGATATCGAACTTTTCCAATCAAACAAACACGCGACAACAAGGAAGAACTATGAACTATAAGGAAATCGTCGGCTCATGCAAGAAGGCCTTGAAGAAGGCCGGGCTGCTCAAAACGGCTCAAGATTTGGCTGAACTACTGGATCATCCTCTGTTGGCATATCCGACAGGCGACAAGATCGACAACTGGGAGGTGCGGCGCACTGCGACAATGAGAGAGGGGGTATTCAACTTTCTCTGCTCCACATTTGCCAACGCCTCGATCCGGCTACCGGATCTCGAACCCCAATTCTACGAATCGCTGCTCGTCAGCGAAGCGGAAAAAGGGGACCTTGAAGAGGCGGATCGCGTACGGGCACACGTGACAAGCCAGATCACTGGCGCCGCACAGGGCGACGTCCCTGTCGCGCAAGCCCTCATGCTCATCACCAAAGCCGTTCCGCAATGCTTCAAAAGCTACGGGTCACTCGACAGGAAGACCATCACCGCCAAGCTCAACCAGATCCTGGTCGCTATTGGTCGAGAACCGATCCGTCCCGATTGGTCCAAGATTCCTGTACCGGGAGCTCGGGAACAAGCAAAAGCGAAACGGCCCATCCGCATCGCTATCGTCGATGACGAGGCGGAATCCATCGTGAAGACATTCGTCGCTCTTGCGGGATGGCCTGGTGTCAACATCATCCCGATCCATTACGTTCGCGATACCAGCAACAAACCCGCCAAAGAGGCATTGATGCTCCAGTTGGCCGAACGCGTCTTCGCCGAAGATCCGCACATCGTCCTGATGGATGAAGGGCTCATCAACTTCGAAGGGAGCGAACTGATCCCTTTCATGTGCAAGCTCATCGAAAAACCGCCTCTCTTCGTAGCGAACACCGGCGGTTTGGACAACAAACTCCGCGAGGTTGGGGCATTCCCCAACTGCGACAAAGGCAAAAGGATCGGTCCGGTGGCGCAGGCCATCAGCCACCTTGAGCTCGAGTGACGCACACATTCACGAGCCGCCAGAACAATCTGGCGGCTTTTTTATTTCAACAAAAAGCGCACCCTATATATGGTTGTTCGGAGTAGATATCGGCGGATATACATGCTTTAATATCAACATTACCCAGTCAAAATAAAACTATGAATACAACTGAACGATTCCCAGAAGAGTCACCAGCGGCTACAGAGATAGAATCTGCAAGGAAAAAAATGAGCGAGCTGCTGTTTGACTATCCCGACAATGTGGATGCTCAATCTATGAAGATATTTTTCGATCTGAACTCTGACCGCGCCAAGGTAAAATTGAAGGAGGCAAGGGCAGCATTAGCAATCCTAGAGAAAGACGCTCCCTCGCAAAAGCTCAGAGAAAAAGGCAAACTCTTAGTTGCAAGACTGGAGCAAGGACAAAGTGATTCTAGCCGAGCACTGAGGGATTCATTTGTCTCTTCTAGTGAAGGACAGTCAGAAAAAGGATTCAACCAATTCTCTACAGATAACCCTCAATCAGACAGAGCACAAATTGACGCCGAGAAATATTCTTAAAACACGGTGGTAGGGAGGATCATCTCCTCTTGCCGTGAAACTCCTTATGCACTTTCTTCAACTGATTGTCCGTCATGTGCGTGTAAATTTGTGTTGTATTGATATTGGCGTGACCGAGAAGCATTTGGACTGAACGGATATCCGCACCATTCCCGAGAAGGTCTGTGGCGAAGCAATGTCGTATGACGTGTGGCGTGACTCTTTTGGAAATACCGGCGCGAATGGCCCATTTTTTTACAATTCTTTCAACTGTCCGAGTGGTGAGGGGAGTATCGCCGAAATCTTCCTCCTTTTTTTGCTGATTTTTTGGTTTGAGCTTACGATCACTGATCTCAACGAACAGGGCATCACCCATATCTTTGCGCGCATCCAAATATGTTTTGATGGATTTCTTTGCCTCATCGGACAAGAATACAACGCGCACTTTATCTCCTTTTCCCCGCACGGAAAATTCATCGGATCCGAGGTCAAGATCGCGGGGCAGGGAACAGAGTTCGGCGACACGCAGACCAGTCGAGAAAAGTGTCTCGAGTATGGCTTTGTCACGGAGAGATGCCAGATCATCACCTTTGGGAGCGTTGAGTAAGCGACGCAATTCGTCGGCGGTGATGAGGTCGATCTGTCTATGTCCCACCTTGGCCAACTCAATCATGTCGGGAGCCAATGAATTGATTTTGCGACGGGCGAGATATTTCAGGAATTGGCGGATGGCGATGAGGTGATAGTTCTGCGTATTCTTTTTGAGCGTGCGCACTTCATGATGAGCACCGACACCGGGTTGCCGATTGAGCCAGAGGCGGAATTCGCGCACCGAGTCATCGGTAATATCTTCAGGCTTCTTGGCTTTGATGTGTGTGAGGAATTTGGTCAAGAAAAAGTCATAGTTCCGCAGCGTCTTCGGCGAACGACCCCTCTCGATTTCGACGTATTCAAGAAACTGTTGTTTGAGGGCAAGAATATTATGCGACATGGGTATATTGTAGCGTATTTCGAAGTATAGTGAGGGGGGCTTGACAAATATTGTGGGTGTGCTATGATACATACCTCGCTAGATTGATCCTTGCAAATAGAGATATACCGGGCAGCAATGCCCTTGTGAGGATCACGCGAAGCACGCCAATGACGCGGAAACGGCCACAGCGCCAGTGAACAACAGAGATCCTCCGGTTGGTGGGAAGTCCTGTGTCACATGACATTGGCTCCCAAAAACATTTCGAAAAAACAAGCCAAGAAAGGAGTGTGCAAATCCGGATGTTTCGGCTATCAGCAACAAATAGGACCGCAAGTTCTATAGGCTGGTATGAAAGCGTGATCGAGGTGCGTGAAGTAGGTCGGATGGATGAGCGATCATTATCCGAATGAAACATGACCAAGAAAGCGGGTCGAGAATACGGGCTGACTGCGGAGTTAGAATAAACGCAACATCCTATATCATAGTTTGTCACCGTTAGAAAATGGTGATCTGTGAGGGAACCTTCACTGTTTTAATCCCCGTTCGCAAACGGAGAGCCTAGGGAAGCAGAGCCCTTTTGTACCCCCGCGCTGGCAACAGCGCGGGGTTTTTCATACCAAATCTTGCACTATAGCCCTATTCATGCTATGATATTCGAGCAATGTTAACTACACGACAAAAGACCAAAATCATCAAGGAAACGGCAGTTCATGCCAAGGATACCGGCTCGTCCGAGATCCAGGTGGCTTTGCTTTCCAAGAGGATTGTCGAATTGACAGATCATCTCAAGAAGCACAAGAAAGACAACCATTCACGCCGTGGACTCCTTGGTATGGTTGCTGATCGCCAGACCCATCTCGCCTATCTCAAGAAAAACCACCCTCGCCGCTACTCAGCCATCATCAAAAAGTTGGATCTCAAGAAATAAAACGGCAGGAAGCCGTTTTTGGTATCGCGTGGTATACTAGGGAACAGCTCTTTCAATTGTTATCATTTTAATAAAACGAATCGAGCCACTTCATTTGGCTTCAGATTTATAACTTAATTTTCTATGTCTATAATCAAACACAAAGAACAGCGTGTCGGCGTTTTCATCGACGCGCAAAACCTCTATCATAGCGGCCGTAATCTCTATCATTCCAAAGTCAACTTTGGCGCCATCGTCAAGGAGGCATTGGAGGACCGCAAACTCGTCCGCGCTGTCGCCTACGTCATCGCCACCGAATCAGGTGAAGAGAATGGCTTTTTCGATGCACTCACCAAAATGGGTATCGAAACCAAGGTCAAGGATCTGCAAATCTTCAGCTCAGGCGCAAAGAAAGCTGACTGGGACGTCGGCATGGCCATCGATGCCGTCAAAATGGCACCGAAACTCGACACCGTAGTCCTCATCACCGGCGACGGTGACTTCTGTCCGCTCGTCGAATATCTCCAGATGAACGAAGGGTGCCAGGTAGAAGTTGCGTCATTCGGCAAATCAACATCGGCCAAACTCATCGAGGTCGCAGACCATTTCATGGATCTGGACGAGACTCCGAACAAATATCTCTTGAGGGGAGGAGGGAAGAGGTAACTATAAATGAAAAAGCCAAGAACAGTGTTCTTGGCTTTTTAGGAATAACTACTGCCCATCAGGAAGTAAGCGGAAGACCCAGTCTACACCGTAACTACTGCAACGACATTTTGGTCCAGTTCCAAATACATCAATATGTACCTGCAGTCCGTTCTCAGGATGATTCCCCACAGTGAATATATGCTCCTGGGCAGAGAAATCACCAGCAAGCGGCGCAGAAACAACGTGAAGGTATTCACCTTTCGACTGCTCCACGTAACAACTCCGGATGAAAAATGCGTCGCTCGCCTTGCAAAAGCCAAGCCCAAAACGTTTGAGAAAAGCTTCATTGAGGTATTCTGATTGCCATCCACCCTCAATCCCGAATAATTCACAAGTAGTGCCTCGGACAAAGGTGACATCTTCAACGTGTGACGTGTGAAGTTGGTGTTGTAGGCATAAGCTTTTTGCCCACTGAGTTATCAGCATCTTCTTCGCCTCACAGATAACCATCAAATCTGCATTACTTGAAATGGGGAGCGAGGTGCTGATCCAAGCATCTTCAGGTCGAATCCTGAAAGGATCCTCTTTTCGAAGAAAGCGGCTGAACGCCTTCCACCAATATTCTCCACAGTTTCCCAAGAGACGGTCTTGGAACGATTTGAGCGGCCCGAATATATCCCGAGCCGGTCGACTGAGTATATCTTTCATAGTCAGTATTACATTGTATTGTGCTTTACTTTTGTAGCAGGTTTCTCCCATCATTCGACAGGACCTGGTACGTTTATTGGCAAGTTACACCTCCAGGTACTCGAAGTCAATCGATACACAAAAAACATGTAACAACTATCTGTTGCGGGGTGGGGGGAAGAGGTAATTGTATTCATATTTGTTTGGTGTTACATTCATGGCAGAAAGCCTATGAATACACTAACAAATCCGGTCGCACATGCATTTGGACCAACGGTAGCGAAGACATTCAACGCACTCCTGCCACCTGTTGGAAACCGTACAGCAGGCGACTATGTCGCAGCTCTCCATCAAGCGCTCATGGTGAACACCGGTTCGTTTTCACCAAGTCGCTCTAAAACTGATTCAACACCAGTCAAGGGAACATTCAGCTCTGATTGAATATGAGCAAAACCTATAGTGCAGTCCGTGTCCTCGGTCTCGACGAGATCCGAGGTAACAGGAAAGTTCCTCAGTACGGAACTGGAGATGTCTGCATCAAATGCCGGGCTACTAAGCTCAGCCGCTACAACAAGACCCGCATATGCGGCCCTTGTACCAAAGAAATGACAACCGCGCTAGTGAATGAGCCCACCAATAGCACCCTCAAACGAGATCAATATGGTGCGTTCGAAATCAATGCTCCCAGACGAAAAGAAGTCCAGGTGGCTTGAATCCCACACGAATCAGACCGTCGGAAGTTCCGGCGGTTTTTTGTTCATTCCTACGTTTTAAATTGAATGATGTCAAGTATGTAGATAGATTCAAAACGTGCTACATTTTGTGTAGTATTTTATTAAATCTAACTCGCCCCCGGATACACAGAATTGAATCGCAGACCCCACACGCAGGTCAACCCTACGTTCTCGCGATTCAAAGCTGAAATCTTGGGGTGACCTACAACAATGAACGAAAAGAAATACTCGATAGAGCTAGGCGGCAAGACATTAACCGCGGAGTTTAATGATCTCGCAGATCAAGCCAACGGATCAGTCATGGTCCGCTACGGGAATACTGTTGTCCTCGCTACTGCAGTGATGGGCGACATGAAAGATGGTGACTTTTTTCCGCTCACCGTCGATTATGAGGAACGTTTTTATGCGACAGGTAAGATTCTCGGATCACGATTTGTGCGCAGGGAAGGCAGACCTTCGACAGAAGCTATTTTGTCGGGAAGGATCGTAGATAGAACCATCCGCCCTCTCTTTAACCAAAAAATCCGCAACGAGGTGCAGGTTATTTTGACGACACTTTCTATCGATCAAGATGATCCGGATGTGGTTTCAGTCATAGCGGCATCACTGGCCCTCGGCACTTCGGATATTCCTTGGAATGGACCCGTATCCGCAGTGCGCATCGGTAAAGACGGTGACTGGCTCGTAAATCCTGATTTCAAAGCTCGTGAAGAAGCGGGTGTGGTGCTCGAAATGGTGGCCTGCGGCAAGGACGGCATGATCAATATGATCGAAGTGGGCAGTAAGGAGGTTGGGGAGGATGCTATGAATGAAGCATTGAAGCGTGCCTCGGATGAAATAGAGAAGATACAAGTGTGGCAGAAGACCATCATCGCTGAAATTGGCAAAAAGAAGGCTGAAGTGAAGTTGCCTGAAGCAACCCCAGGTACCACAGAATTATTTGGTGCGGAAATAGCTCCCAAGCTTGCCACTCACGTGATGAGCAACAAGCCGGGTCACGAGGGTATCAACGAAATCAACGGAATGTGGACCGAATTGTTCGCATCGAAATTTCCAGAAGGAAATACAGCTATGGCGCAAGAAGTTTTCGAGGAAGCGGTCAATGAATTGCTTCACGAAGAAGCTATCAAGAATGATAAACGTGCCGATGGACGTGGCATGGACGAGATCCGCCCATTATTTGCCAAAGCTGGAGGATTGTCGCCCATCATTCATGGAACAGGTATCTTTTATCGCGGCGGAACGCATATTCTTTCCGCGCTCACGTTGGGCAGTCCCGGAGACGCACAAGTCATCGATGCACTCATCGTCCATGAGGACAAGCGCTTCATGCATCACTACAATTTCCCCCCATTCTCGACAGGAGAGACAGGTCGTGTAGGTAATACTAACCGTCGCATGATCGGCCATGGCGCACTCGCTGAGAAAGCTCTGCTTCCGGTCATTCCTGCAAAAGAAGTTTTTCCCTACACCATACGCATCGTCTCCGAAGCCATGGCTTCAAATGGTTCAACATCGATGGGATCAGTCTGCGGATCGACGCTCGCACTCATGGATGGAGGAGTTCCGATCAAGGCTCCAGTAGCGGGAATCGCCAGCGGCCTTATGATGAAGAATGAAAACGAGTATAAAGTACTCACTGATATTCAAGGGCCCGAGGATCACCACGGAGACATGGACTTCAAAGTGGCAGGAACCCGTGAAGGCATCACCGCAGTCCAAATGGATGTGAAAGTTGGGGGCATTCCGCTCAAAATTCTCGCTGAAGCATTTGAGAAAGCAAAAACTGCTCGTTTTCAGATTCTTGACGTCATCCAAAAAGAACTTGCTGCTCCCCGCGCCAAGATTTCACCGAATGCGCCTGAAATCCTCGTGATGAAGATCAAGCCGGATCAGATCGGCCTTGTCATTGGTAGTGGTGGTAAGACCATCAACGAGATTCGTGATGCCACGCACGTAGAAGACATCACTATCGAGGATGATGGCTCGATATTCATCACTGGCAAGAATGAGACTGCTGCAAAAGCCAAGGAGATCATCTTCAACATGACCCGCGAGTACATGCCGGGTGAAAAATTTGACGGGGAAGTAGTACGTCTCATGGATTTTGGTGCATTTGTGAAGATTGGCCCCAACGCTGAAGGTCTCGTCCATGTCTCTGAAATCGCGCCATTCCGCGTTGAACGTGTTGAAACATATTTGAAAGAAGGGGACAAAGTACCGGTAGCAGTCAAAGAAGTTGATGAAAAGGGTCGTTTGAATCTTTCTATTAAACAGGCCAATCAAGATTTCTTCACCAAGAGAGAAGAGGTGCCAAAGCCGCCAGGAGATCGGGGACCGAGGAAGGATTTCAGGAAGAGGTTTTAAGCCTTTGATAGTGAAGTTTCCTACTTGTCGCTATATTCGCTTCGCTCATATATCGACTGCGTTCGGATCCTATGAAAGCAAGCTTTCATAGATCCTCACTTGTCGCTATAATAATGGGTAATGAACGACGACTATCTCCCACCAAAACAACCGTCTCCAAATACGTCATCGGATATTGAGGAGCAGGAAACAACAGTTGACCGCGTATTTGATATATCAGCTGACGGCATATCGCCGGTGACCGGAGACTGGCGAAGTCCTGACGCAACCAAGGATACAGTCACACAACCACCAATAACGAAAGAAAAAGTGGCTCCACCTACGAAACCGGGGCGCCCATACATTCCGCCTGATACCAATCTGCTCGATGATAAGATCGGCACATTCGATGCGAGCCCATTCGCCGCCAAACCAGCCACGCAACCTTCGACGGAGGTGCCGCAACGTTCGTCTATTCCTGTGCCGCCCATACCCAAAGATTTTGTTCCTGCGATGAATTCGAATCTTCCACCACTGTCAGGAAAAGCTTCGAACAAAACTGCACCGTCGCAAAAGCCCACTCCCACTACTCCCGGACAACCTATCATGGTGCCCAAAAAACCTGCCCCCATACCTATTCAGGATTTTTCAGCATCACTCAATAAGGCGCAAAGCTCGACCGATGCTCCACGAAAAAATCTACAAGATGAGATCGCGTCAACGTTGGGCAAAAGCGCTCCTATACCTACACAAAATATATCGCTAGTTGCCTCAACAAGTGTGCCGAAAATGCCCGAGAATTTGAGTTCCGACAGTGTAAAACCAGTACGAACTTATGAAACAGACGTTGCTGAAGCCATGTCCCACAAGAGACCATCGCAAGCATCAATGGTCATTGCGGAGAGCAGGAGACAAGAGGGAACCGATCGTATTGGATCGGAAAACGCTGAACCAGCGACACACGGTATCAGAAAACTCATCATGACATTACTCAGTCTGGCACTCCTTGGGGGAGGTGCTGTGGGGGCATACTACCTCTACACTCTAAGTCCCCTCGCGCCTGTTAAGCAGATTGAAGTACCTCAATCCCAAACACAAAACATTGTCCCTGCTGATTCACAGGCACTCGTCCTCATTGATTCTTCGCAACCCCTCATGGCCCAATCGAGAATACAAGCTGAGGTAGAGAAGCCACAAGCTCCAAAGACGATCAAGGAGATCGTTATTGGTACGAAAGATGCGACGGGAGCGACACAGCGGGTCAATGCGGCAACTATGCTCAGTATCATGGACATTGATGCACCGAATATTCTCGCGCGGACACTCTTGCCCACATGGATGCTTGGCGTATACGCCGACGAGCTAGGGCAGAAAAGCGTCTTCGTTGCGGTCACTACGAACTTCTTTCAGAATGCCTTCGCCGGCATGTTGCAATGGGAAAGCGTCATGGCGGATGATCTCAAGCTGTATTTGTACCCATCACCTCTCCAGGGAATTTCCAATACTATCAACGCGGGAACTAGGGTACCGATAGACCCATTTGCGGGTCTGGAATCTATCCTGCCTTCATCCGCGACTACAACGGCGACCACCACATCCAGTAGTACTATGCCTGCTTCTCCAAACACAACAAACGCCGTCGCCTCTTCGACTGTAATGAACACGACCGCCTCAACGTCTCCAGAAACAGTCGAGCCGCTTCGTCCATATTTCACCCTTCGTGGCGCGTTCGAAGATAGGATCATCAAAAATAAAGATGCGCGTCAATTCCGGACTGTCGATGGAACAACGCTGTTCCTATACTCATTTATCGACAACTCACACCTGATTGTGACAAGCTCTGAAGCTGCATTGGCAGAGATCATAGACCGAATTGGACAACAATCGTTTATACGCTAGAATGGGGTTATCGCCATAATACACATCACCTATGACCAAAAAAACACTTGAAGACATGATGCCGAGACTCGTGGAAAGACTCAAAGAGGAGAAAGTTCGCCTTGAAACCGACATGGGGACCATCGGCCAACGCGCCTCTGGCGGAGCGGCAGGGTGGGAAGCAACGGCAGGTAGCATCCAGGTTGACCCTGCAGACGAAAATGAGGTCGCGGACAAACTTGAGGAACTCGAAGAAAATACCGGTATCATCACTCAGCTCGAAAAACAGCTCACCGAAGTGAATGCCGCCCTCGACCGTATGGAAAAGGGAACCTACGGCATATGTGAGACATGTGGCAAACCTATCGAGCCCGAGCGTCTCTATGCAAACCCATCAGCTCGTATTTCCTTGACCCACGGACACTAAAACAGGGCCCAAGAGTCATACCTTTCCTGAAAATCGCCCCAACGGGCGATTTTCTTCATCAATACTTGAGCGGTTCTTCATCGTTTCTTCATACGCACCTTGTACTATGGATCTATGAGCATCGCCAAAGTATATACCGCGCAACTGATCGGACTTACCTCCGAAATTGTTACGGTCGAAGTCGACATATCGAATGGCCTTCATTCTTTTTCCGTAGTCGGACTCGGTGATCGGGCAGTAGAGGAGGCAAAAGATCGCATATCAGCGGCGATTAAAAACAGTGGGTTCGTCTCACCCAAACAAAAAAACCAGAAAGTGATCATATCGTTGGCGCCGGCCGATGTGAGAAAAGAAGGACCTTCCTTCGATGTTGCCATGGCCTTGGGATATCTCGCGGCAACGGGTGACATAGAACTAGACCCCGACAGGAAGTTATTCCTCGGCGAAGTATCGCTGGAGGGGAACGTACGCCGAGTGAGTGGGGTCCTACCAATACTGTGTCAGGCACCAAAACATGGCTTTACTTCTGCGTTCATACCACGGGACAATGTGGCGGAAGCAACGTTGGCGCGCGATATCATCGTATACCCCGTATCTTCTATTCGCGAGATCGTTGAGCACCTCAACGGTATTCATCGGATCGAACCGGTCGCTCGCAAAAATTTCTCTGTAGACACTACCAACCAAACTCATACGCACACCCATGACATGAATATGATCCGGGGAAATGAGACCGCAAAGAGGGGTCTGGAGATAGCGGCTGCTGGCGCGCACAACATCATCATGTGCGGACCTCCGGGAACAGGGAAGACCATGCTCGCGCAGAGTTTCCGTTCGATATTGCCGGCGCTTTCATATGAACATGCCGTCGAAGTCACCAGCATACATTCGGCGGCTCATACCTTGAATACGGAATTGATATTCCAGCCACCATTCCGGGCACCACACCACACGGCATCATATCCAGCAGTTATCGGAGGGGGCAGTTTCCCTCGACCAGGCGAGGTCACTCTTGCTCATCGAGGCATACTATTCCTCGATGAATTCCCTGAATTTGACAGATCAGTCATCGAAGCGCTCCGACAACCGCTCGAAGACCGATCCATCACTATATCCCGTGCACGGGGAACAGTGACATTCCCGGCGCATTGTATTTTTGTTGCATCCATGAATCCGTGTCCGTGCGGGTTGGGTAAAGATCGTGGATGCACCTGTTCCGAGAAGATCATCGCTTCATATAGACGCAGATTATCGGGACCTATACTCGATCGTATCGATCTATGGATCAATGTCGCAAAAATTGACTATAACAAACTATCGGCCGTCGATAGCACTGCCGAATCATCCGCCATGGTCCAAGAACGGGTTCGTCACGCACGGACCATCCAGCTCGAGAGATTCAAAAACGCCGAGCATTCTCTCTGTTACAACAGTGAAATGAGTGCTCGTGATATTGAACGACATGTCACTATGACCGCGGATGCCCGCGAAACATTGAGAAAGTTTGCGGAAAAATTCCATCTTTCAGGGAGAGCGTTTCACCGTATCATAAAAGTGGCCCAAACCATCGCCGACCTGGATGGTTCAAGCCATATCAAAAAAGAGTTTGTTCTCGAAGCGCTTCAGTACCGGCAAAAGGATATATGATATTTTAGAAAGGATTCTTTGCCCCGCGAATCTCGAAGTGGAGGTGTGGACCTGTCGACTTTCCGGTAGCACCGACGAGACCAATCTTGTCACCCTGAGCAACAGTCTGTCCGATCGATACGAGATTTTTGGAAAGGTGGGCATAAACTGTTTGCGTGCCATTGGAATGCGAAACGATGATGAGGTTTCCGTACCCACCATTCCAACCACTGCTTGAGCTCACTATAACCGTTCCTGCCGCTGAAGCGTAGACAGAAGTGCCGACAGGAGCACCTATATCAATGCCGTTATACCCATGAAGACCTTGGGTCTTGGTACCGCCAGTAAGGGGTCGAGTATAATAACCAGGATAGCTCGGGCCATTGGTATCATGAGCGGGATTCGTACCGGATGCCACGCGTGTTGGAACAGAAACTTGAACTTCAGCATCAGGAATCAGGATAGTTTGACCGACAACGAGTGTCGAATTCAAGGAAAGATCATTGTATTGCAAAATTTCATCAAGATCAGCCTTGTAACGGGTCGCGATGCCTTTGATAGTATCGCCACTCTTGATGGTATAACTGATCCCGGTCACCGGAAGAATGATGAGTGACTGCCCAGTACGAAGAGCGGTCGCGCGACTCAAGTTGTTGGCCCACATGATGGTGTTAACTGACACGCCGAACATCTTTGCGATACCTGAGAGAGTGTCTCCATCACGAACGATATATGAACTAATCTGGGTACTGGTAGTATCAGAGCCGCTATACGATTCGGCGAGGGCCATATCAGCCACGAGTGCATTTGCCACAACTGGCGCAATACCAGCGGATTTTTCTGGGTTTGGATCGTAGTTAGTCGCGGCCTGAAGAAGGGCAATGTTCTGTGAATTGACGATACCGCCGCTCAGTGTTGTTTTTGCCGAAGCCTGTTCACCTCCAAAGAGGGAATTTACATACGAAAGGAGACCGGCATGTGCGGTCTCCGAATAGATAAGGATGCTGACGAGGAGTATGCAAAAAATAGCAATCCCGGTGATAAGGTGCTTTAAAAATGATTGATATGTAGAGGTCGGAGAGGACGAATATTTCATAACATTTATCTCAATTCTGCAAGTCATCCGGGGCTGTCATGCTTCCCTGCGGTGCCCTATGATATAAAGCATAAATGGCTCTGTAAAGCCATATTTAGACACATACCCTCAGGGGTACGTAGTAAGGGTATCAGCTGAGAAACTATTGTCAATCAAAGCTATACACAGCTACAAAACTTGCTGTAATGTCAATAAATGGTGTGAAATGATTACTATAACCAGATGGGGTGTAGTCTGAAAATCTTGTTCCGCTCCCGCATCGAACCGGTATGCTACACTAGCACTCATGACTGACCTCAATGAAGCGCAACAACGTGCCGTAGAGACTCTTGAAGGGTCTGTTTTGATCATTGCCGGTGCCGGCTCGGGAAAGACCAAGGTCATCACACACCGCATACTGAATCTGATTAAAAAAGGCATCGCCCCACATCAGATTCTTGCCATCACCTTCACCAACAAAGCCGCAAAGGAGATGAGGGAACGTGTTGAAGCGCTTATAGCCGACGATAAGAGTCTCAATTTACCTATTTCGTTTAGAGAGCGTCCTTTTGTGAGCACATTCCATGCTCTCGGAGTCCATATCATCCGCGAAAATGCGACATTACTCGGTCTTACCAGACATTTCACGATATTCGACCGCTCCGATTCGCGACGCGCCATCAAACAAGCCATGGAAGAGTCGTCGGTGGACCCAAAACAGTACGATCCGGGAACAGTATTGAACATGATCTCCCGCGCAAAAGGGGACAATATCAGCCGATTGGAATATTTCGACGCGACGAAGAGTTATATCGAAGAAATAGTCGCGCAGGTATGGGAAAAATACGAAATCATTCTCGCAAAAGAAAAGGCGCTGGATTTTGATGACCTTCTACTGAAGACAGCGCAACTTCTGGCGAAGAACGAAGTGGTCCGAAAACGCTACCAGACTATCTGGAAATACATTCATGTTGACGAATATCAGGATACAAACAAAGTCCAGTATACGATTACGAAACTGTTGGCGGAGGAACACAAGAATATCTGCGTGGTGGGAGATGCGGATCAGAATATTTATAGCTGGCGCGGTGCAACCATAGAGAATATCCTCAATTTTGAGAAAGATTACCCTGATACGACGGTCATCGCGCTCGAAAAGAACTACCGTTCGACGAAAACTATTCTTGCCGCAGCAAACAGCATCATCGAAAAGAATACGATGCGTAAAAAGAAAACGTTGTACACTGATAATGCCGAAGGGGAGAAGATCGCCTTGAATGCGTCGTACACTGAAGTGGATGAAGCGCGGAATATTGCTGACACCTCACGCGCATTGATCGAGAAGGGTACGCCGGCGCGGAATATTGCAGTTCTCTATCGCGCAAATTTCCAGTCACGAGCCATCGAAGAAGCGTTCATCAAGAAAAATATCCCGTATCAGCTGGTCGGGGTACGATTCTTCGAGCGAAAGGAGGTCAAAGATGTGCTCTCGTACATCAAAGCGGCCTTGAATAGGGAATCGTGGGGTGATATTGGACGCATCATCAACGTGCCGACGCGAGGTATAGGAAAAGCAACCATTGCCAAGATTATGTCTGGCCAGCCAGAGCTCCTCCCACCTGCCATGAAGGTGAAAATCAGTGGTTTTTGGAAGCTTTTGGACGATATCCGTGCTGAAATTCTCGAAAAGAAGCCTTCTGAAGCGGTGAAGTTCGTCATTCAAGAGACAGGAATGGAGCGTGCGCTCATGAATGGAGATGCTGAAGATGAGGAGCGACTGCTCAACATACGTGAATTGGTATCGGTGGCAGCGCAATATGATGATTATGTAGACGTTTCCTCAGATTCCGCAATTGTGGGTTCAGAACCCACAATTACTCCATCTTTGGAAACGTCAACTGAGCCCCTAGGCATCGAGAAATTCCTCGAAAATGCGGCCTTAGCCAGCGACCA
>CAYZZN010000002.1:0-546 GCA_964483165.1 uncultured Candidatus Saccharibacteria bacterium | reverse complement strand
AACATACTTGAATTGGTATGGGTGGATGCAAATTTTTATTTTTTCGCGGCCGCGCCTGCGGAAAATGTGGTAAACGACTCAGATCCTTCATCGACAGTACTAGAGAATGCTCCCGGCATTGAAAAATTCCTCGAGAATGCGGCCTTAGCCAGCGACCAGGACGATCTACAGAAAGATCAAGACGCGGTGAAACTCATGACAGTGCACGCATCAAAAGGGCTGGAATTCGACCACGTTTTCATCGCTGGATTGGAACAGGATCTTTTCCCATTCAAGCACATCGACGATGCAGGCATAAGTGAATCTGAATCGGAAGAAGAACGCCGCCTCTTCTATGTCGCATTGACGCGCGCCCGAAACAAGGTACATTTGAGCCATACCATAATTCGCACAGTCTATGGAGCACAAAGGGTCAATCTTCAATCCGAATTCATTGGTGATATAGAGAAAGATCTGATAGAGGACCAAGCTCCTCCAGAGAAACCGACGGGGGCAAAAGCTATTTTTATTGATTTCTAAACAGTGCACTTCGCAGTCCCTGTGTGG
>CAYZZN010000001.1:16880-29965 GCA_964483165.1 uncultured Candidatus Saccharibacteria bacterium | reverse complement strand
GGTCTCGGCAACTCATTCTTGGAAGCTATGGCTGCGGGTATTCCGGTGATCGCGACACCTGTCGGCGGCATTCCTGATTTTCTCGTTGATGGCGAGACGGGACTTTTTTGTGAGGTGAATAATCCACGCAGTATTGCCCAAAAGGTTGAGAAGTTGATGAAGGATAGGGAGTCGCGGGAGTATATCGTTCGGAATGCTAAAAAGATGGTGGAGGAAAAGTATGAGTGGAGGCAGGTGGCTGAAAAGATGAAGGAAATTTTTTATAGTGGCCATACCAGCAATCGTGTATAATCAACCCTCATGAAAATCGTCGTCACTGGAGTCGCTGGAGCCATCGGATCTCACCTCGCTGAGCGTCTTTCTGATCTCGGACATGAGGTTGTTGGTATTGACGCCCTCACTCATTACTATTCTCCGAAAATCAAAAGAATTACCATCAGAGATGTCATGGCGAAGGGCGTCAAAGTTCACGTCAAAGATTTGGCTTGCGATAGTATAGACAAACTGGTTCGAGACAGCGATGTTATTTTCCATCTTGCCGCACAGCCGGGTATTTCCAGTGCGACGCCGTTCGAAGATTATCTGGTCAACAATATCATCGCCACTCATCGTCTGCTCGAAGCTGTTCGTGCGAACAAGAAACTGAAGATGTTTTTCCACGCATCGACTTCTTCGGTGTATGGACGTCACGCCAATGGCGATGAGACCACCGAGCCGCGACCCACATCCAATTATGGCGTCACCAAATTGGCCGCGGAACAGTTGGCGCTCTCGTACCATCGGGAACGTGGCATGCCGGTATCGGTGCTACGCCTGTTCTCCGTCTATGGTGAGCGTGAACGGCCGGAAAAGTTCTATCACAAACTGATCCGTGCCATGTTCAATAATGAAGAGATGCCTATGTACGAAGGAAGCGAACACCATGTTCGTAGCTATACCTACGTGAGTGACATCATTGACGGATGCATTCTGGCCCTCAAGAATCTTGATAAAGTCGCCGGGGAAATATTCAATGTGGGAACGGACACGACCAATACGACCGGCGAAGGATTGAGGTTGGTGGAAAAGATCATGAAGAAAAAGGCCCGGATCAAAGTGCTGCCGCGGCGCCACGGGGATCAGATTGAAACCTCTGCCAATATCAAAAAAATCAGGAAAGTTCTCAAGTATAGTCCGAAAGTGACTCTCGAAGAGGGATTGAAAAAACAGGTTGCGTGGTACAAAAAGAACATACACAAAAAGGTGAAATAGTGTACTATACTATGGCATGAAAATTCTTATCGCCTCAGGTATATATCCTCCCGATATCGGCGGTCCCGCGCAGTACGCCCGCAATCTCTATGAGACGTGGAAACAGGAAGGGCATGACGTCAAAGTGGCGGCCTATCGTTGGGAACGCGCGTTTCCGCCGGTCGTGAAGCATCTCCTCTATTTCATCAAAATCATACGCAAGGGGTGGAATGCGGAACTCATACTTGTCTTGGATAATTTCCTAGCGGCGGTTCCTACCATGCTTGCCTGCATGTGCATGCGCAAAAAATACATCATCCGTACCGGCGGAGATTTGCTCTGGGAATGGTACGTCGAACGTACGGGCGAGATGGTCCTTTTCAAGGATTTCTACAAAACGGCTCATGTGTTTTCCATGAAGGAAAAGATCATTTCTTCGCTGAGTCGGATGGCATTCAAGCGTGCTTCGGCTATTATTTTCAGTACCGAATGGCAGAAAGGAATATGGGAAAAAGAATACGCTCTTGATCCGCGCAAGACGTTTCTTGTCGAGAATTATTGTGGAGAGAGACAGGAATTCATCGAGCCGGAACATCGCTCTTTTGTAGCCGGGTCGCGGCTCCTCAAACTGAAGAATACTGATATCTTGAAAAGCGCATTCGAGTCGGCGCGCGCCAAAACCAAGGAGCGTGGTCTCGAGAATATTGAACTTGATCTCGGCAAGGCCATATACGACAGCTTTTTTGAGAAGATACATCATTCGTACGCTGTGATCCTGCCGTCGATCAGCGATATAAATCCGAACATCATCACTGACGCAATATCGTGCGGTATTCCGTTCATTATGACCAGGGAGACTGGCATGAACGAACATATTAAGGAGCTAGGCATCCTGTTTGATCCGCTGGACAAGGATGATCTGGAGCAGAAGATCCTCTGGCTGGCGGATCCCCAGAATCGCAAGCAGCAGGCTCAGAAGATACAGGCGTTCCGTTGGGTGCATTCCTGGGCGGACATCGCCGGCGAGATCGTCGATATCTGGAAAAAATCGCAGTAACATATGTCTTTTACGAATGAAAAGCTATTGTCCATAGGTACGGACCGGTCGCTCTTCGAGGATGGAAGCGCGGTGAGGCTGCGCCAGGCAGAATATGCCAAAGAACGTGCGGAAGTGCACATCATTGTTTTCGAACTTCACGGCGCGCGGAACCGGGAAGGTAGGGTGCGGCCCCTTGAGACGGTCATAGCACCAAATTGCTGGGCATATTCAACGCGGTCGCGCTCGAAATTTTTGTACCCGTTCGATGCCATCCGTCTAGGCAGATTCATCGCCGAGAAACGCGGGATTAATCGTATCACCTGTCAGGATTCTTCTCTCACCGCGATGGCCGGGGTCTCGCTCAAGAAACGTTTCGGAGTGCCGCTCGAGATACAGATCCACGAAGATATCGGCAGCCCTCACTATGGCTATTCACTCACGAACCGCATACGCAAAGCCTTGGCTCTGTCATATCTTCCTCAGGCCGATGCTATACGTGTTGTTTCCGAGAGGATCAAGAAGTATCTGGTGGAGCTCGCCATCGACGCTTCGAAGATAACTGTACGGCCCATTGCCGTAGATACGCAGAAGATACAGAGTGCATTGGTGATTGAAGGAGCGGATCTGCACAAAAAATATCCCCAATTCGATAAGATCATTCTCATGGCTTCGCGTCTCGAGAAAGAGAAGAATATTCCCCTGGCTCTCCGGGCGTGGCACGAAGTGGCCAAGCGGTTTCCGCGAGCTGGCCTCATCATTGTCGGACGCGGCAGCATGAGAGCAGCTCTTGCGCGACAGGTTTCGGTGCTTGGTCTTGAGGGGAAGGTCGTATTTGAGGATTGGGCTGACCACGAGCGGCTCATCTCGTATTTCAAAACCACCGATCTTTTTCTGAATGTCTCTTTGTTCGAAGGATACGGAATGACGCTAGTTGAAGCGCGGGCAGCCGGATGCGTTGTCGTATCAACCGATGTGGGAGTTGCCCGTGAAATGGGTGCTTCTATCATTGCGTGGGATAGTGCAGATATTGCAGAGAAGATAAGTGTTGCGCTGGGTGCGCCGGCAGGCCTATAATTTTAATATAACAAATGACATCATTGCAGCATCGCAAAATAGTGGTCACCGGAGGAGCGGGTTTCATCGGCTCGCATATCGTCAAAGCACTGCTTCGAGAGGGTGCGCATGTCATTGTAGTCGACGATCTTTCGACGGGCAATGAAGCCAACATGTCGGACTTCATCGATCGTATCACATGGATTCGGGGCAGTGTCTGTGATGTGGAACTGATGCAGCGTGCCTGCACGGATGCGTATGCGGTGGTTCATCAGGCCGCTCTGCCGTCTGTTCCCAAAAGTGTGGCATTTCCATTGGAGACCAACCAGGCTAATTCGACGGGAACCCTGGCGGTATTCGTGGCGGCGCAGCGCGCCGGTGTCGATCGGGTCATCTACGCTTCTTCAAGCTCGGTATATGGAGATACCGCGGTCTTGCCCAAAGAGGAATCTATGCCGCTTAATCCTCTATCACCCTATGCTGTTCAGAAGATGACGACCGAGCTTTATGGCCGCATATTCCATTCGCTCCATGGACTCAAGACTATTGGACTCAGATATTTTAATGTATTCGGTCCGCGCCAGAATCCGAATTCCGAGTACGCGGCAGTGATTCCGAAATTTATCACGGAGATCAAGCGGGGCAAGTCGCCGCGCATCTTCGGCGATGGCGAGCAGACACGGGATTTTACGTATGTTGATAATGTCGTCCAGGCCAATATACGGGCGCTTCAGGCGGAGAGCGGATTCGGCGAAGCCTACAATGTCGCGTGCGGAGGTCATATTTCTTTGAACGAGTTGGTAGCGCGCATCAACAAGATTTTGAGCACCTCGATCACCCCGGAATATCTGTCGCCGCGGACCGGAGACATTCGAGATAGTTACGCCGATATCTCGAAAGCGCGGGATGTACTCGGATTTGTTCCTACAGTCGGTTTCGACGAAGGGTTGAAAAAGACGGCGGATTCATTATAATCAAGCACTATGAAAGGAACACCCATCGGATTTATCGGACAGGGTTGGATCGGCAAAAATTATGCTGATGATTTCGAACGACGCGGACTCGCGGTCATTCGCTATGGCCTCGAAAGACCATTTCGTGCAAATAAATCCCGGATCTCCAACTGCAATATTGTCTTCATCGCCGTCCCAACACCAACTACACCGGTAGGATTTGATGACAGCATCTTGCGTTCCGTTTTGCCGCTGGTCGGCGCCGGTAAGATTGCGGTGATCAAGTCCACATTACCGGTGGGGCGGACGCGCATTCTTCAGGCGGCATTTCCGGACATATACATTGTTCATTCGCCTGAATTCCTGAGCGAGAGTACGGCTGCTCATGATGCGGCGCATCCCGATCGTAATATTGTCGGTCTGCCCAAGTCCAATAAAACATACAAGAATATCGCGCGATCAGTCCTCGCATTGCTCCCGAAAGCACCCTACGAGCTTGTCTGCGATTCCGATGAGGCGGAATTCATAAAATATTCCCATAACATAAACGGATACATACAAGTCGTCCTCTCCAATATATTTTACGATGTGGCGATGTCATTTGATATGGATTGGGAACTCCTTAAGAAGGCGTTCAAGGCCGATCCATTCATGTCCCACCGCTATCTCAATCCGGTCGACAAAAAAGGCAGGGGAGCCGGCGGCCATTGTTTCATAAAAGATTTTGAGGCTTTTATCGAGATGTTCCGAGCGTCGGTATCCGATCCTACGGCCTTGAGCGCGTTGGAAGCCATACGCAACAAGAATGTTGAGCTTCTGCTGGCTTCGCGCAAAGACATCGATCTTCTCACCGGAGTCTATGGCAAATCGGTGCTCACGCGTAAAAAATAGGATGCGCGTGCTCATCATAACTCAGAAGGTCGACCGCGATGATCCTGTCCTCGGCTTCTTCCATGAATGGATCCGGGCGTTTTCCGGGAATTTTGCCGCTGTCACCGTGATCTGTCTGGAAAAAGGACGGTCAGATCTGCCCGCTCATATTCAGATCCATTCGCTGGGCAAAGAAACGAAACGATCTCGCTTGAGATATCTGCTGCGTTTCTATTCCCGCATCTGGAGAGAACGGAATACCTACGATGCCGTTTTTGTGCACATGAATGAAGAGTACATGCTTTTGGGCGCGCCACTTTGGAAAGTGCTGGGAAAAAAAGTGGGCTTCTGGCGCAACCATGCCATGGGTGGCCTGCGAACCCGGCTAGCGATTGCGCTGGCCGACGCGGTATTCTGCACCTCTCCGCAATCTTATACGGCGCAATTTTCGAAGACTCGACTCATGCCGGTAGGCGTTGATACGGAGTATTTTTCTCCGCGTAATCCGGCATCACGGACGCCGGATTCCATCCTCTGTTTGGGAAGGATCTCGCCCGTCAAGAATATCGACCTGTTCATCGGTGCGTTGGCGCTGCTCGACCGAGAGAACATTCGTTTCAGAGCCTCGATTATCGGCTCTCCCGTTTCACCGCGCGATACCGCATACGACCTGGCGCTCAAAGATGGGGCCGCTTTCTTGAAGGAGAAAGTTGTGTTTGAGCCCGCAGTAGCTCAGTCGCAAGCCGCAGATATCTATCGCAGGAATGAAGTCTTCGTCAATCTGACCGGAGAAGGAAGTTTCGACAAAACCATTATCGAGGCGATGGCATGCGAGACTCTAACCCTAGTTTCCAATAGTCAGATTCTTGCAGGAATTGATCCGGAGGTGCAGAAGGCGGTGACATTCAAAGAAAAGGACCCCGAAGATCTGGCACGCAAAATTATGGAGCTGCGCCGGTTGCCGTCCGACCGTCTGGCCCACATCAGGAAGCAGGGACGCGAGTTCGCCGTATCGCGCCACAGTCTCGCCAAGCTGGCCCAAGATCTATCGGTTATTTTCGCTGAAATGAAATGAAGAAGATACTGCTCATCACTTCCGAATCCATTCGCGATCCCAAGCGCGGCACTCCCATCCGCATCCTTAATTTTGTGAGGCAGATAAGCCGCGAGCATCAGTTGTTCGTGTCGGCTTCTGAGGTTGATGACGGATTGGCTATTCGATTCGTGCCCAACCAAGGCAAGCGCGGCCCAGCATTATTCAAGGAGCTCCGTTCCCTCATCCGACGCGAGGGTATAGAAGTTGTATTGACCACTACGGATATCAACATCGTTCTTCCGATATTCCTCAAAATATTCACGCGCGTGAAGATCGCCATCGACCTCCATGGACTCTACGCGCAGGAACTTTTCGACCAGGGGCACGCAGGCCGCGTCAAGAGCGCGCTCATCAGTCTGAGAACGAAGATCTGTCTCAGGATGTACAACCTCATTTTTATTGTTTCGCCGAAATTGAAATCATATTATCAGGGCGTCAAAAAGCCGATGAAGGTGATCTATGGCGGCGTCGATGAGAACTCGTTCCATGCCGCCGATGCTTCTCTTGTGCCGAGCATATTCACGATCGGCTATACCGGCAATGCCAAACCATATCAGGGCGTCGATCATATTCTAGCCGCGGCTTCACGGATCAAGAAGAACGGTCTTTTCCCATTCCGGCTAAACCTCATCATGAGCAGTGGCCGCAACGAGCTCGAATCCAAGCTCAAAGAATTGGATCTTGATGAAGTGACTGACTTCCACTCAAAAGTGCCGCATGACGAGGTCAATGCCCTGATCAGCAGATCGAGTGTCCTGATCATCCCGCGCCCGAGCCTACCCATGACCGAATATGCGTATCCGTCAAAACTGCCCGAATATCTCGCTACGGGAGTGCCCGTTATCATTACCGATGTGGGTCCGGTGACTGAACTTCTAGGGGGCAGGAATTGCTGTATAATAGTGAGCGCTTCGGATATCTCAAACGGGATAGAAAAAGCACTCATACGGTTCCACGCGCTGTCGGCGGCTGAACGAAAGACGCTCGGCGACAATGCGGTGGGGTTGGTCAAGAGCCGTCTGACCTGGGATATTCTCGGACGCGAGATCAATGGGTCATTGTCCGCTATGTAACTTTATTATTAATACGCTTAATACGCATCGCATGAATCCAGCAGAAACAGATTATAAGCAGATGTGGGAAGCTATAGGTTCCGATGCGGGGACGAGCTATCTGGATATCAAATTCAAGCCGACATATCGTATCGGCCTGACCAATTATGTCCGCGAACGCGAGATATATAGACTCCTGGACCCGCAGACAGACGATGTCATCCTGGATGTGGGCTGTGCGTCGGGAAGGCAGATCTTCACGATTGCCACCAAGATCCACGAAGGTCAGGGCGTCGACATCGCACAGAGTTTCATCGACAAGGCTCTGGCGTACAAGCGTGAACACGGGGTCTCCAACGCTGATTTCAAAGTCGCGGTGATCGAGACACTGCCGTATCCGGATGCTTATTTCACCAAGGTAGTGTGCGGTGAAGTCATCGAGCACGTTTTTGACAAAGATGTTGCGCTCACCGAATTGCTCCGCGTATTGAAACCAGGCGGTAAGCTCATCATCTCGGTGCCCAACTTGAATGCCGACGGCACCCTTTGGGGGAGGCTGTTGCGGCTCGTGGGTGTGCGCTCATTCAAGCCTATGGACCAATTCTCGCAGAAAAATCTCCATGCCCACGGCGACTCGCATGTGCGTGAGTTTACCCAGAAGTCCATGCGTTCGTGGCTGGAATCTCGCAGGCTGACAGTCGAGAGTATCAAGACGGCTTCGTGGATAGACGGTCCGTATTTTGATTTTCTGCTCAAAGTCCCTTTGCATATCACGCCGCTTAGACTACTGATTATTTGGATGGAAAAGATCGCTACCCATTCCGGCTTGCCGTTCGGCAGGCATCTGGTGTTGAGGGCAGGGAAGAGAAATGATAGTATCAAACCACTAATGCAACAATAATCCATGGCACACATTCTCATCACCGGCAGTAAAGGCGTCGTAGGTACTTGGCTCACCAAGATTCTCGCTGAGCGCGGACATACTGTATTCGGCATCGATCTGACGCACCAACTCGGCTCGGTGGGATGGGAACACGAGATGTCGCGCGGCAAATTCACCTATGCGCGTTGCGATATCGCCAACTTCCGCGAACTCGAGCGCGTCTTCGAGAAAGCGGGCCCTTTCGATTTCGTCTACAACTGCGCAGCTGAATTCGGCCGCTGGAATGGCGAGGACTATTACGAGCATGTCTGGATGTCCAACGCCATCGGCACCAAGAACATGATTCGTCTCCAGGAGAAGCTCGGCTTTAACCTCATCCATTTCTCATCGTCCGAAGTCTATGGCGATTACCCGGGAGTGATGAAGGAGGATGTTATGGATACGTTCGAGGTCAAACAACTCAACGACTATGCGCTATCCAAATGGGTCAATGAGCAACAGGTTAGGAATTCCGCTATTCAACATGGCACCAAGACGGTGATTGTGCGCCTGTTCAATACCTATGGTCCCGGAGAATGGTATCATCCCTATCGCAGCGTGAACTGCAAATTCACCTACCATGCGCTTCATGGATTGCCGGTCACTGTCTATAAGGGTCACCTGCGTACCTCGACGTATTTGCAGGACACCTGTACGACGCTTTCCAACATTGTGGACAATTTCAAACCCGGCGAAGTATACAATATCGGCGGCAAGGATCAGCATGATATCGAGACGTTGGCCAAGCTCATCTGGAAATATACCGGCGCGTCGCCGGATCTCATCAAATTTGAGGAGAGCGAGGTGCTCACAACCAAAGTCAAGAAAGTCGACATATCGAAAGCCGAACGCGACCTCAAGCATACCTGTACGGTCAGTCTTGAAGAGGGTGTCCGTCGCACAGTTGACTGGATGAAAGAATACTATAGGATCTAAGGGCACATGATCATTTGGCCTTCACACTACAAGCCGCGTGTTGCGGTCATCGTCGGAACACGGCCCAATTTCGTCAAAGCCGCGCCTTTTTTGCGTGAAGCCAGGAAGTATCCCCGGTTCGACATTAAAGTTATTCATACCGGTCAGCATTTTGACCAGAATATGTCCAAGGTCTTTTTCGAGGAGTTGGATATTCCTGAGCCGCACATATCGCTCACGACAAAAGGGGAAAAGCATACTGAGAAGATCGCTCTCATGTTCGATGGTCTCAAAGCAGTCTTCAAGCATCATAAGTTTGATGCGGTAGTTGTGTTCGGCGATGTCAACTCGACGCTGGCCGGCGCTCTGGCAGCTCTGAAAAATCGTTGCCGCCTGGTCCATATCGAAGCCGGCTTGCGCAGTCACGACCGCCGCATGCCCGAGGAGATCAATCGGGTGATTGTCGATCATATATCGGATCTACATTTTGTTTCCGAACAATCCGGCGTCGACAATCTCAAGGCTGAAGGGGTTAAGGATAAAAAAATCCATCTGGTCGGGAACATCATGATCGAGTCGCTGGAATCATTCAAGGATAAGATTGCGGCATCCAACATCCTTCAAAAACTCGGACTCACCAAGAAAGGGTACGTACTCACCACCATCCATCGTCAGGAGAATACCGATAGCAAAGAGCTGCTCGAGCGCATATTCTCCCTCCTTCAAGGGATACGCTCGACATGGCCGATAGTGATGCCTTTGCATCCTGGCACGCGCAAAAAGATCCACGAATACGGCCTTGACGCATTGCTTGAAGGGATTCGCGTCATCGAACCGGCGGGGTATTTTGATTTTTTGAATCTGATGGCCAACAGCACAGGCGTCATCACTGATTCTGGCGGTATTCAGGAAGAGACCAGTCATCTGGGTGTGCCGTGTTGCACGTTGCGTGACAATACCGAGCGGCCGGTTACCATTACTCTCGGATCAAACAGGCTTTTCCCGCTGGCAGAAGCTCGCAGTGCGGACATGATCGCACATCTCAATCGTACCGATTTTCAGCCAAAATCAATTCCATTATGGGATAATAAGGTGAGCGAGAGGATATTCAAGGTGCTGAATAAATGGATATAACTTTTTCCAAAATAATTTCTGAATTCCGAAGATTTCCCGTTTTCATCATTACAGGGGTCACTGGATTCGGAGTCAATCTGATCGTGTCATTCCTGCTCACCGAGTATGCATCTTTGTGGTATATGTACTCAGTCGTTATCGGAGCTATCGTCAGCTGGACGGTTGTTTTCTTTCTGAATTCATACAGCACATTCCGCGGTCATTCGCGCGAACAGTACGTTGTGACGTACTTCAAGAACATGTCAGTGTATCTCATATCCGCCCCGATCGGATTTGCATTGGTATATGCATTGACCTCGCATGTGGGAATCCATTATCTCGCATCACAGATACTTGTTGTCGGAACAATTTCCGTTATCAGTTTCATTGTCCAAAAAAGGTATGTGTTTAAATATCCTCCACAACCATGAAAGCAGTTATTTTAGCGGCAGGAAAGGGAACCAGAATGAAACCGCTCACGGATCATGTGCCGAAGCCGATGGTTGTGATCCGCGGCAAATCCTTTTTGGAGCATCTTGTCGAGGCATTTCCTCCGGAAGTTGATGAGATCATAGTCGTTGTCGGATATCGTGGCGAGATGATCCAGGAACTGCTTGCTCGAAAATATCCAAAGAAAAAAATACGCATTGTTTTTCAGAAAAAATTGTCGGGAACCGGGTCAGCTTTGATGCTGGTCAAAAAATTCATGGATCGCAAAGGAAGATTTCTTCTTGCGTACGGCGATGAATATATCACGCGAGTTCAGATGAAAAAGTGCATGCTCAATAAATACAGTTGGCTTGTCAGGCGCATGGATGATCCTTCGCAATCAGGAGTGGTGAGTATTTCTAAAACCGGACGCATATTCAATGTTACTGAGAAGCCGAAGAAGTTCATGGGGGACATGGTTTCTGCTGGAGTCATGATTGTCGACTACGGAATCTTTGATGGTAGACCGGTTAGGCATAAGACGGGAGAATATTACCTCACTTCCATGATGCAGAAATTCATCAAAACGCACGTAGTCAAGGCTGTTCCAGGTACTGATAATCTTGCTTTTTCAACAGCTCAGGATGTTGCTAATTTTAATAAAAAATAGGGTGTCTCAACGTCACTTTCCAATAGGGTTGAATAAGCTGGTTTTTTCTTATATAGTGAATCCACTTTATGATTTCCGTCATTGTACCGGTCTATAACGAAGGGAACATGCTTCCCGAGCTCCATAAGCGCATTGTAGATGCTATGCGCCGACTCAACCAGCCCTTCGAGGTTATTTTTGTAAATGACGGTTCTACTGATGATACGGAATCCATAGCAAAGAAGCTTGCGCCCCTGCGCCTGATCACGCTCCAGAAGAACTCCGGACAGACTGCCGCACTGGACGTGGGGATCCATCGATCGCAAGGCGAAATCATCGTGCTTATCGACGCCGATCTGCAGAATGATCCCGCAGACATCTCGAAGCTCATTGAAAAGTTGAATGAAGGATATGACGTAGTTGTCGGATGGCGTCAGGAGCGCTTCGATCATTGGAAGAGAAAATTCGTATCCAAAGTTGCCAATCGTGTAGCACGTCTTTTTCTCGGCCTACATATTCATGACTTCGGTTGCGGACTCAAGGTGTATCGGAGTAGATTTGTTCGCGATTTTCGCCTCTGGGGAGAAGCCCAGGTATTCCTGCCGGCTGTTGCACAATCAAGGGGTGCGCGCATTGCTGAAGTCGTGATCCCACATTATGTGCGCAAGGTCGGATCTTCGAAGATTCGTATTTTCAATATGGTAAAGGGAACTTTTGATTTTCTCGGTATTGTCTTTTTCGTGCGCTATCTATCGAAACCTCTGCGCTTCTTCGGGGGACTCGGCCTGTTGTCCGGTATTTTGTCCCTAATCTCATTCGGTATCGCGATCTATCTACGCGTTGCGGGAATTTTGAATTTTACTGAAACACCCCTGCCGATCGCAGGAACCTTGTTTGCCATCTTGGCAGTGCTGTTGATCATGATGGGTCTGATCGCGGAAATGCTCCTGCGCCTCCACTACACGCTCACCCAGTCTTCTCCGTACATGATCCGCGAGATTTGGGAGAAACAGTAATATGAAACGGCGGCCAAAAATTCTACTCATAGGTGCCGGCAGATTTGGACTGAAGCATCTTGCGGTGCTTGCACAATTGCACGAAGCAAAAAAGATTGAGCTTTTCGGCATCGTAGTCCGCAATGTGAAGTATGCCGAAAAAATAAGAAAGACATATGGGTTTCCCGTGTTTGCAAGAATTGACAGCAACCTTCTTGAGCAGATCGATGCGGTGGACATAGTTACACCTCTTGAAAGTCATTATGAAATTGCAAAAAAATGTCTGCCCTCTGTGCACGTATTTGTAGAGAAGCCTATGGCTGAATCTGCAAAAAAGGCTGTCGAACTCGAAGAAATTGCCCGAAGACATAAAAAAGTCCTCATGCCAGGGCATATCTACCGGTATCATCCCGTGAGCAAAAAACTAAGCAGATTGATGGAGCGAAAGGGTAATGTTCGCGTAAAAATGTCAGGCACATTTATAAGTCCACTCGAAACATGGCGCGGCGAATCGGCTGCTTTCGAGGAATTGCATTGGTTTGATGTGGCTGATTTCCTGTTTAATACGAAGCCGATAAGCATCTGGAGAACCGGTGATAGGCAGCTCATGCAGGTTGATTTGAAATACAGTGCAGATGTATCAGCCTCGTTCATGCTTGGCTGGCGTCCGAAGGAGAAAACGAGGACTATGAGATTGGAGTATGACGATGAAGTTATTGAGGCGGATTTTCAGACACATAAGATCGATATCATCAAAAATGGCAAGAGA
>CAYZZN010000001.1:0-16870 GCA_964483165.1 uncultured Candidatus Saccharibacteria bacterium | reverse complement strand
CCTGTGCGAGCGTTGACGATCCGCTTACCTCCGAATTGAAGGCGTTTGTGGCGCATATCAAGGATCAAAAGAGTTTCAATGATATCAGGATCGGTTCCCGGATTGTTTCAGTGGCCGAAGACGCAGAAAACTTTTCAGTACCGGCCCGTCCGAAAGTTGCGATCATGGGTGCGGGAATATTCGGTCTGACGTCGGCCTTATTTCTTTCAAAAAAGTGCGATGTTACGGTGTTTGAGCGTGATACCGGTATTCTTACAGGTGCATCCGGCAAGAATCAATTCCGACATCATGTTGGGTATCATTATCCGCGCAGCAAGAAGACGATTTCGGAGATTCTCACCGCGACAGCTGATTTTGAGGGCGTGTATGGCCGATTCATCAACCGTGATTTCCCGAGCTATTATGCAGTTTCGAACAAGGATTCACACATTTCATCAAAGCAATTCGTTGATGTCTGTAAAGATATGAAGATACCGTGCAAAGAGGCGTACCCAGTTTCTCAATGGCTCAATCCAAGTACGGTCGAATCCTGTTTCAAGACATCGGAAGCCGTTCTGGAATATGATGAGATAAAAAAATGGCTTAAGACCCAGATAAAGAAATGTAATATCAAACTCAGACTGGAATCAGAAGTGACGCATATCGATATGGGGGAGCATTCCAATAAGGTTGTCGCATACAGGAAAAAAAATAAGCTTAAAAAACAGTCATTTGAGTATGTGGTGAATGCTACATACTCAAATCATAATATGCTTCCAGGCTGGCTTGGATTCAAGAAGAAAGATATCGAATTGCGCTTCAAGGAACTGATCGTGCTTAAGATCAAGAATATTGATCCTGTTTCAATAACGATTATGGACGGACCTTTTGCGACCATTGTGCCTTATGGAAGAAAAGGACTGTATACATTTGGCGATGTGCCCCTGTCTATTCACAAGACAGCGAGCGGAGAAAAGGGCGACTACATTTTTTCATCAGCAAAGAAAACGGCAAAAACAAGATGGATCGAAATGCGCGAACGATGCATGCACTGGTTTCCTATATTGAGGGATGCTGAGTATATACACTCCATGTTTGTGGCACTCCCGGTTGAAAAAAGCACTATTCAGAATGATGCACGTCCGACTGAGTTGACCGATCATGGCTTCGGCTGTTTTTCCGTTTTAAGCGGAAAAATAATAACTTCAGTTTCGTTGGCAAAAGAATTAGCTGCTAAAATAAGATAATTCATATGAAGACTCCCGCCATATTTCTCGACCGTGATGGTATCCTGATAGATGTAGTTTTCCAGGCCGGCGTATTGGCGGTTCCGTATAATCTTGATCAGGTACTCTTGCGCCCGGGCGTCTCAGAAGCTTTGGTGGCCCTCAAGGCTGCGGGGTTTCAATTGATCGTGGTTACCAATCAGCCGAACATAGCATCCGGAGAGGTCAGCAAGGAAAGCATCGAAGAAATCCATGCTTTTTTGCGAAAGCAATTTCCGCAGTTGGATGCGATATATTACTGCCCTCATCAGAGAAGCGACGGATGTGGCTGCAAAAAACCGATGCCCGGAATGGTTGAGCAGGCCGCAAAAGATCGCGGCGTAGATGTTTCAAAATCATTTATCATCGGTGACCGAAAAGGGGATATAGACATGGGGCTCAGCACCGGAATGCGTGGTACGATACTCATCCCAAGCGAGGCGACTTTTTGGCGAACCGACGAAAAACCCGAACCTCATTTTCAGGCGGAAAATATCGAAAAGGCTGTAGAATACATACTATCGCACCCATAATTTTATGTGCTTTACGGGATTGTTTTGATTGTATATAGTAAGTCAATGTCGCGAATCATTCTTAGCCGTGTTCCATTCCGTATCTCGCTTGGCGGGGGTTCCACGGACTTACCGTCATACTATGAAAAACATGGCGGTTTTATTTTCGCCGCAACGGTAAATCTGTACATGGATGTGCTGATCAAGTCGACTATTTCCGACGACCTAATCCATGTGACGCACAAACAATGGGAGACAGCTCCAACGGTAACAGGAGTTCAGCATGAACTGACACGCGAGGCGCTCTCGATGCACGGCATCGGCGGCGGAGTTTCGATTTCTTTCAAGGCTGATACGCCCGCAGGGACAGGGTTGGGTTCATCGGGTGCCTGCGCGGTAGCACTTCTCAAAGGTCTGGCAGTATATGTTGGCAAGGAAATGAATAATGAAGATGCTGCGGCTGCATCATTCGAGCTTACGCAAAATCTGGAACTGCCTGATGGCAAGCAGGATCCCTATGCCTGTGCACTCGGTAAATTTGTGGTTCTGGAAATTGCGCGGGATGGAACCGTAACCTCATTTCAGCCTGACATACAAACGGAAGTATCCGATCGTTTTTTTGCAAATACTCTTTTTCTTTACACGGGAGTGCAAAGGCATAGTGCGCCAATCCTGGCCAATCAGGATCATGCTAAGATTTTTGATCTCAAGCATAAGACCAAGGATATCGGCCGCAAGATCTATCAGAGCTTTCTGGGGGGCAATCTTGATGACTTCGGACGTTTGATGCATGAACATTGGACGATAAAGAAACAGATGTCGACTTCCATTTCAAACCCTCTGTTCGATCAGATTTATGATACAGCCTACCAGGCCGGAGCCTTGGGTGGGAAAATCATGGGAGCCGGAGCTGGGGGGTATTTCATGTTTTATTGTCCAAATATTGGAGCCAAAGATAGCGTCCGTCAAGCATTGGCGCCGTACAATTTGAGAGAGATGCCTTTTAAGCTTGATACAAGAGGTGCACGCACGCAAATAATCGAGCCATAAAAGTCTGATTTCCCGTCGTGGCAAAAACGGCATAAGTGGTGTAAGATGCATAAACAAAAATGACTCATACAGATTTCGTCATAAAGTATCTTTCCGAATCCGCAGCCATATCGGAGAAACTCAAGGAGCAGGAAAAAGCGATTTCAAAGATCATCTCGATACTTTTTGAAGCATGGAAAAATGATAGCTGGGTTTTCATTCTAGGCAATGGTGGATCGGCGTCTTCAGCGACGCACTTTGCGAGCGATCTTGTAAAAACGGTTAATACGAATCCGGAGGCTCGCGGCATCAAAGCCATGGCACTGGCCGACAATATTCCCCTGGTAAGCGCACTTACGAATGATTGGGGTTGGGAAAATCTATACATTGCGCAACTCCGCAATTTCTGGGTTCCGAAAAGCGTCGCCATCGGCATCAGTGTTCATGGCGGCGCAGGAAAGGACAAGTCGGGTAATTGGTCCCAGAATATCCTGAAAGGCCTGCAATTTGTGAAGGACAGCGGAGGAGAGACGATTGGATTTTCAGGATTTGACGGCGGTCCGATGAAGGATCTTGTCGACGCGTCAGTCGTCGTGCCTGCCGACAGCACTCCGCACACGGAATCCTTCCATGTCGTATTGTGCCATCTTATAACATTCCGCCTGAAAGAGGCGATCGAGGCCCATGTCGCTTCACAGAAATAATTCATGAAAATTTTTATTGATACAGCTAATCTACAGGAGATCGAAGCGGGATTGAAACGCGGTTTCATAAGCGGAGTTACTACTAATCCCGCATTGCTCGCAAAAGAGCCAAAGACGAAATTTGAGAGCCATGTGCAGAAGATAATCACGCTAGTCAAGAGATATGACGGTAAGATGCCGATCAGTATCGAGGTTTTTTCACAGGATAAGGATGAGATGATACGTCAAGCTCTTCATTTCAAAAAGACTTTTAAATATCCGCATTTGAGTGTTAAGGTCCAGATCGGCTGGAATGATCTCGAAGTTGTCAGCGCATTAGCGAAAAAGGGTATACAAGTGAACTGCACTGCATGCATGACACCGATGCAGGCGCTCATGGCTGCACAAGCAGGTGCGCGCTATGTCAGTCTCTTTTGGGGAAGAATCAGGGATGCGGCGACGGATCCGAAATTCAAGGCCGTCAGAGAACAGATGCTGAAGGATCAGGTGCTTGATAAATCTGATTTTGATCCCGCTCAGGTTGTAGCAAAAACCCGAAAACTCCTCGATGCTTCAGGGTTAAAGGCTGAGATCATCACCGGTTCCATCCGAAGTGTGGTTGATATCCGCGATGCGGCCCTGGCAGGATCGCACATCGTCACCGTTCCTCCGAAATTCTTCAATTCCATGGCTTCTCATTTCAAGACGACAGAAGTCATTGAACAATTCCTCTCTGCTTTTGACGCATGGATGAAAAAATAACAATGGCAGGATCATGGCATGAAAAACTGCGATGCATCGATTGTGCGGGGGGTATCAGCGTAACCAATGCTGGCGCTACATGTTTAAATTGTAAAAAAGTATTTCCCCGGATGGGACATGCGTTTGTATTCCGTAACGAAGGTCCGGATCAGCTTCGTGGCGCTGTTCTCCATGGTAAGAGAAAACAGGGAGACAGTTTGCTCCTGCGTCTCAAAGCCTGGGTAAAAAATTCCCCGACTCTGTTTTCAGTACTCTCATACATTGCGGCCGCCTTTATCGGCAAAACCGCAAAACGCGCGATTTCGCACTTACCGTCAGATTCAGTCATCCTTAATATAGGATCAGGCGTGCGTCAGGTGCGGCCAGGAGTCATCAATATTGATTACGATCATTTTCCGGGAGTGAGCGTCATGGCAGATGTGCACATGCTTCCATTTCAGGACAATTCCGTGGACGCGATAACTGCCGAGTCTCTCCTTGAACACGTGACTGATCCGAGCAAGTTGGTTGCTGAAATGAGACGCGTGCTCAAGCCGGGCGGGCTACTCTATATCGTGACCCCATTCATGCTGGGGTACCATGCTTCACCGCATGATTATTATCGTTGGACTGAATACGGCATGGTTCGATTGCTCCAAGGGTTCTCGATGACAGAATCCGGTTCTGCCTGGGGACCGACCGTTGCCGCCGCCTCGATAGTAGGTAGCTGGCTCTCACTTCTTCTTTCATTCGGCATTTCTCCCCTGTATCAGATATGGTCAATCTTTTTTCTGTTCTTGTTCGGTCCTTTTACCTATCTGGACTTCCTGATAGGCCTGCATCCACGCGCAAAGGATATTGCCCACGGAATATATTTTATTTCTCATAAGCAATGATAAATACCTTTTTTCATAAAGTAAAACAGTTTTTGGATTCTCGTTATTTTTTCCTATTGATCCTGTTCGTCTTTGTTTCATGCTACGGAATCACGAATTTCGGACGCGATGCTGGTTCGTTGAGCAGTGATGTCTGGGGATATCAGTTTCTTGAACTTCAGGAACGCTACAATTATTGGGATGAAGTTCCGCCGTCTTACAATCAGTCCGAACTTTACGTAGCATTTCCCTTGTTGTACGCATTGAATCCGGGTCTTGAGAAGGGGATGATGAGCTATCATATTCTGGCAATCTTTCTTATTGTCGCCACTTATCTCATCAGCGGACTGGTCACCTACAGATTGTTCAAAAGCTGGTTCTTGGCTACATTGGGAGGATTGCTTCCGCTCATACCTCGTTTCATCTTCCCGACGCGCATAGGCCTCCTCGATCTCGGTGCCGTACGAGGAAATGTGTTCGCTGCTCCGTTTTATTTCCTGCTCTCGTACTATTGGATCATATATGGCATCAGCGACCGCCGGAAAAATATCGGCTTGGCAATCGTTGCCGGGGTACTCATGTATTTATATCCACCAGCGGGACTTATAACTGTCGGAACGTTCATTTTGGCCGCACTTTTTATTCATAGGAAAAAATACATCCGTCAAATCGTAGTATTCGTCTTGGTGTATTCCATCGTAACCCTGCCTTTCTGGATCAATCACTTTGTAAATCCGAATACGGGTATGCTTGATGAAAGTGCCGAAGTTTCGAGTGTTGATCTTCAGCTTCAGTCGGAAATCGTGCAGTACAAATTCAGAGGAAGCGGTTTTCTAAGTTCGATAGATATTGCTGAATTCAAAAGATCTGCCTGGGATGAAAGTTTGCTTCTGCTGCTGTTCGTTATTTCACTATGGGCAACGTGGAAATATCGCGACAGATTCTCTTCTGAACAAAAGCAGGTAACACGTGTGAGTCTTTGGTTTACGGTTATTACTTGCGCCTTTATCGTGGCGGTCGAAATCGTCAACATGCTCGTAATGCGCAATGGGTATCCCCCGGTATTCGTGGACCACCTTCGCCCCATGCGCACATTCGGATTTGTGCTGATCATGCAGACTTTACTCGTGTTCCATTTCTGGAAGGGAACTGTCCGCGGAAAAATCGTGATAGGAATAGCAACGCTTATTCTCATTTTCGCCCCTATACGATTTGCGGCCCCGGCGATCCGTCCAGTCGTACGAGCTCTGGTTCCTGATGTGATCCGCCAGAAATATAATCTGGCTCCCGTTGTTGCTGCGCACTCCGAGCCGGTATTTGCTTCAGTGGACGAGATGGCGCGCTGGTCTCGGGAACATGTTCCGCATGACGGCACAAAAGTATTCGTATTTGACGACATGCAAAGGGAATTCCAGTTCAAGATCATGAGCCGCCTCAATACGACATTGACCGGAAAAGAGGGAAATCTTTGGGTTACATCAGGATTCGACAATAGTAAACGCTGGTACGAAGAAAGAAGCATATACGCAAGCACAACCCAACATGCGGTCAACTTTGGCGAGATTGTTTCTTTGGCCAAAAAATTGCAAGCTACTCATATCTTGGTACCTCGCGGGAAATGGTTGGAATTGTACGAAGCGTGGACTAGGAAGCTCCCAGAAGTTCATGCGAATGCCGACTATAGACTGCTTAAGATCACTCCATAAAATCATATGAAAATCGTCTTTACTGCCCCCCGCTATCATACAAATTCTCTTTTTCTGGTGAAAGCCTTTCAGGACAAGGGCCATCAGGTTGAGTTTTTTTCGCTGTACCGCGGCAAGTCTGAAAGCGATCTTGTCCTCACCCCGATCGTCCTGAGATACTCTCGTCTTTCTCTTTTCATAAACCGGATCTTCAACCCTCAGGGAGGTAAGATCATCAAGAACACATTCGATTTGAAATACGGCTATCCCCCGCTATTCAAATTCTTCAGGATGCTTTTAAAGTCAAAACCTGACGTGGTGATCGTCAAGAATTTCGAAAGTGTATATTCAGCTGCCGCACTCGTATTCGGTAAACTGATCGGATCAAAGGTAGTGATCATGCTGCAGATTCCCAAATTTCGTCCGCAGTTGAAAAGCGGTTCGGTAGCATTGCTGAAATTTTTGGGCGTTGATGTCATAACGCCGGTTCTCGGAGATCCCGCATATCCGAACGAAAACAATAATCTGCATTACGTTCCTTTTGCATCCGAATCCCCGGATTTTGATAAAAGCTATGTTCCAGAAGGAGTGATTCGAATCTTGTGTGTAGGAAAATTCCAAGAAAGAAAGAACCAGTTCTCATTAGTCCAGGCCGTCGAAACTCTTTTGAAAAAATATCCGATTCATCTCACTTTGATCGGTGTTGATGACGAAAAAATATACACGGACAAGCTGTTGGCATATATCAAGGAACACGATCTTTCTTCCAAAGTCACCGTGCGAATGAACATACCATGGGAACATATGATGGATATTTTCAAGGCGCATGACGTCTTCGTATTGCCGAGCTACAATGAATCTGCCGCTGTCGTGATCCTTGAGGCGATGGTCAATAAGCTCGCAGTACTCTCCTCAAATGCGAACGGTACCCATTGTTATATTCAGCCGGGAAAAAACGGGTATAGCTTCGATCCTCATAGTGTTGCAGATCTTACCAAAAAGCTTGAAGCGGTTATCGCCGAAAAAGATACGATTATTCGTATGGGACAGGAAAGTTTTGCCATTGCGCGCAAAGACCATTCACTTGATGTATTTTATGATTCCTTCATGGCTATAATAAAGAAAAAATGAATACCTGTGGATTCTCAAAAAAAATAATTCCCGTCTTGAAATGCCAGATTGACGGCAGTTCATTATCCTTGGCCTCGACATCAAGGGAAGATGGGGAAGTTTTGCATGAAGCGACTCTGGTCTGTGGCGGCCAGGAAAAACATTTGTATTCCATATCAGGTGGAATTCTCGATTTCATGGCCCATCAGCCGCAGCTGGGAAGTGTCCAGGCATCTGAGGTTGTAGCTCGCGATGTGCAGGCGGAGAGCTACGATAGCCGCTTGAGTGCCCGTTATTTCAAGGAAATCATATCCACCAAAAAGCTGTGCGGGCCTGTGACTGGAAAGAATGTCATCGAATATGGTTGCGGCACAGGCAGAATGACAGCCGAGCTGCTCGATGCATATCTGATTGTTGCCTGTGATTTTTCGAAACGCTCCCTTCAGGTATTGGCTGCAAAACTCCCTTTGCAGAAAAATGTTGGACTTATCCTGGCCGATGCAACACAACTGAAAACAGCCGCTGATTTTTTTGACGTTAGTCTTTCCACTCAGGTCATCGAGCATATACCGACGGCGAAAGAAAGAAACATGTTTTTCAGAAATAATCTCGATACACTCAAATCGGGCGCCGGTTCGATTTCCAGCGTGTACCATTTTGATACCCGGCGTTCAATCCGCGGTCGTCCGAAAGAAGGATCGCACAGTTCCGGAATTTTCTACCATTATTTTTCCCGTACGGAACTGGTAAAAGAAATTAGTAAAGTATTCAAGGTTACTGATTCCAAGATTATCGACATCACACTTCCAGGCGAATCGCGTCTGAAATTGTCCTCGACCGTCGGAGGTAAGCTTTCGAGATGTATGGAACATATTCCGTTCCTGAGAAATTTCGGCCATTTGGTATTGGTTCGGGCTGTCGTACAAAAATAATATGCCTGATTCAACGCTAAAAAAAGCGCACTACTCATACGGATTTCCATTCAGGAATCTGCCATTTCTGGTCAAGCATTGGTTTTGGTTTGAAGATCCGAAAGATATTCCGAACGCAGCAATGGTCAACTTCTTTTCCTACGAGGTGCTCGAATTGCCCGGCTTCAGAAAATCAGCCAATCTGACGACAGTCATTGATCTTAGGCAGTCGATAGAGCAAATCTGGGGAAAAATGCGTGAGTCGTTCATCCAGAAACAGATCAGGAAAGGTGAAAAGAGGGGCATTCAGTCGCGCGAATCTTCCTTGGCTGAATTTGAAACTCTCTACAAGACATTTCGCCACAGTCGCAATCTGCCTACGGAATACATGACGCCGATCGCCGCATGCGGAAAAGTGTACTTGGCATATGGAGAGGGAAAACTGCTTGGTGGCGGATTGTTCGTTTCAGACGGAGTCCATATGAGAGCTTGGGCATTGGTATCACAGCCGCATTCAGTGGAAAGCGATCGTGAGCTTGTCGGACAGGCAAATCGCATACTGATCTGGCATGCCATTCAGGATGCGAAAAATTCAGGACATATACTCTTTGATCTGGGAGGAATTTCTCCCGAATCGAAAGACGAACACATGAGAAGTCTGGCATCCTTCAAAGAAGCCTTCGGCGGGGAACGTCTTGCGGGTTATTATTACGTTCGCGTATATTCGAAGATTCTGAAATTCTGGATGTGGCTTAGGAAGCTTAAGAATGTATAATAGAAATATGCATTTCATCATTACTGTCGATACTGAAGCCGACAATCAATGGGCGCGCGGACAGGATCTGACACTCAAGAATATCCCTCTGTTGCCGCGTTTTCAGGAACTCTGCACCAAATACGGGTTTCCCGTCACTTATCTGATCACTCACGAAGTTGCCGCCGACCAGTCATCAGTGCAGGTGCTCAAGCCGTATCTTGATGCCGGCACTGCAGAGATAGGGTCGCATCTTCATTCCTGGTCAAATCCGCCGTACGGAACAGATATTGCCTGGGAGAGAAAGCACCATCCTTTTCCGCATGAATTAAGTCCTGAAATGCTCAAAGCAAAATTGGAAACACTTACCTGGACCATCACAGAAAAATTTGGAATTCGGCCCGTAAGTTATCGTTCAGGCCGCTGGGGTTTCGATGGAAAAGTCGCCGCTGAATTGATCGCACAAGGATATTTAGTCGACTGTTCAGTGACCCCAAAAATTTCCTGGAAGAAGACGAAAGGTGATCCGAATAAAAACGGCGGATCAGATTTCCGCCGGGCTTTTTTGTATCCGTATTATATAGATACGACTGACGTGACCAAAAAGGGTGTAAGTAAGCTTATTGAAGTTCCTTTATCAGTATTGTACACCGGACTCATTTCAAGCGAAAAATCCGCACTCACCCGTTGGTTTTCATTGATTCCTGATTCGTTCATAAAAAAAGTATTCAACAAGATTTTTTTCAGAGTAAAGACATTGCGCATATTCCATGATACTGACCACTCCGATTTTGTGAACATGCTTCGGTCAGCTCAAAAAAATGATCTCCCCGTACTAGAGTTCATGATTCATTCGAGCGAGTTGGCGCCCGGATGCAGTCCGTATAACAAGACTGAAGAGGCTGTAGAACACGCATACTGGCTACTTGAAGATATGTTAAGCTATTTCCGTGATCAGGGTCTTAAAGGGGTTACATTGCGAGAGTATGCACGCATATTCGAATCAAAACAGCCATGATAAAAAAAATCGTACAGAATCATTTGCGCCGCAGTCCGCGCGCGAACCGTTGGTTCATCGGCAAGCTCATGGACTATCATACATACGCGCATCATAAAATCGCGGAATTGGCGAGCATGCTCGAAGGCGGTATCCATCCGAAGCATCGCATAACCCAGTACCACCAATTTTTCATAGATAACGTCAACCACAATGACGTAGTACTCGATGTGGGCTGCGGCATCGGATATTTGGCACATTCCGTCGCTGTCAAAGCAAAAAAAGTCACCGGTATTGATTTCTCGAAACCCAACATCGCGTATGCGCGCGAACATTTTAGGCGCGACAATCTCTCGTTCATTTTGGGCGATGTTACCCAGCATACGTTTGCCGAACGTCCGACGAAGATCATCCTCTCGAATGTCTTGGAACATATCGATGATCGCATCGGTCTTCTGCGCAGTTTGGCTGTGATCGGCGATACGATGCTCTTCCGAGTTCCCATGGAAGATCGCGACTGGCTCACCATTTACAAGAAAGAGCATGGTCATGAATACCGTCTCGATATTACTCATCGTATCGAATTCCGTCTGGGCACGGTTACCGACGAACTCAAGCGCGGCGGCTGGCGCATAGAAAAATATCAGGTGAACTGGGGCGAATTCTGGGCAGTCCTCAAAAAGGACATATAACATATGGCACATCAGCGCATTCTTTTTCTCATCAATAATCTTGGTCCTGGCGGGGCGGAGGGAGTTTTTGTCAATCAGGCAAATTATCTTGCCCGCAAAGGATATGCGGTAACAATGGGATTGCTGCGCACTTCCGGCATGCAGCATTTCAAACTGGATACGAGTGTTCAGTTGCGGCAATTTGATTCAAAACATAACTTTGATATGTCCGCTTTGTCTCGTATTGCCCAGACGGTTCGAAAAGAAAAAATATCGGTCGTCTATGCGACGCTCGATCATGCCATCATAACCGCCCGTTTTACGAAGATACTGTGTCCGCAAGTGAGGGTCGTCATTCGCGAATCCGGCATGGCTGATCGCAAGACATCGATGATCAAGGGTTTCGATATTGCATTCAATTGGCTGACAGATTCTATTCTGGCCGTATCAGATGAGGTCAAAAAGAGCCTTCTTTCGTACCAAGGAATATACGCGCACAAAATAACCACGCTTCAGAACGGGGTATATCTTCCCGAAATATCTCAGAGAGAACCGCATTCAATTGTCACTATTCTTCATGTGGGCACCATGAAGAATGTGAACAAAGGCCAGAAGGAACTTATTGAAATTTACACGAAGCTCAAGCAGGAAAACCTACCCACTGCCGTCAAACTGATATTGGTTGGTGATGGAAAATTGAAATCGGAATTAGAATCGTTTGCTCGGGAAAAGGGAATGGAAAACTCAGTTGAATTTCCCGGTCTGCTTTCATCAGCCGATCTCGAGCAAGTATATCGTCAAGCTGATATATTTGTCCTGCACTCAAAAACCGAAGGATTGCCCAATGCACTGCTCGAAGCCATGAGCCATGGACTTCCTGTTGTTTCAACGCGAGCCGGAGGAGTCGGCGAGGTTGTCGAGGATGGTATTTCAGGCTTCCTGGTAGAACCGGGGAAGGATGATATATTCTATGATAAGCTGTCACTGCTCGTTCGTGATCAGGATATGCGGATTTCCATGGGGTGGGCAGCCTATGGACGGATCAGGGATCATTTCTCTTTCGATCGTACCATGGAGAAGTTTATTAATATAATGAGACTATAGATGACATTTCAGGAATTCAAATTGCAGTCACAGGGAGTCAAAGAAGCAAAAATTCAGGTGAGCGGCTTCATGTACCGATTCCAGAGGTCAGTCTCATTGTTTATTTCATGGGGACTGGTGAGGGCATTTCCGAACATCGTCCCGAATTATGTTTCCGCATTGAACATACTCCTTATCCTCTTCATTTTGGTTTTCTCGATCGCCGCGCTGTTTATCCACCCTTTTGTAGTCATCTGCATCCAGTTCATTCTGATGGTTGTCAGTTCTGTTTTGGACAAAGTCGACGGCGAACTGGCGCGCGTAAGAAAATTTTTCACACAGCGTGGTATTTATTACGATCTGGTTTATCATTTCCTCTACACGTTCACCTTCTATTTCTGCACCGGCTTTTTCTTTTCGGGAATTCTCGGATCAGTTCCGATCATGATCTTTTCGGTGACGTTAGCTCTTCTGGGCACTTGTTACAAGATGGCGGGCAAATTACGCCATCATGTTCGTTTCAAGATCATCCTGGAAAATCATGAAAATGAAGTTCTCGATGCTGGTCGCGTGACGGTATCAAGCAAGAATTTTATCCAAAAAGCAGTTCATTACAGCATATTCATGATTTACGATTGGGCATGGATCTGGTATGTGACATTGGTTCTTATATCATGGATTGTGCCGCTCGAAGCTCTGTTTATATATTTCATGCATACAGTTGTTGCATGCCTTATTATCATCTACGAGCTCATATTCAAATATCCAAAGGAGAGTCTATATCTCCAGGAAGAATTGACCAAGAATTAATGGGTGGAGATTTCCGGCGGAGTCTTGAATGCGCGTCTGAAAAAATATTGGTATATCCATAGCTGTATGGCATCACCGAACAATTTGCCCCAAAGTATCCCCCAGATTCCCCAGAAATAACCGGTTGTACACAGAATGATGATGCGCATCATGGGCGTCCAAATGCGGATGTGGTAGAGCTCTTTCTGCTTTTGTTTTGCCACCAATGCGCTTGAAAGGAATGTGCGCGGTAGAAACAGCAGCGACAATGCGGCAATCTGCGAAAATGCGATCGAAGCGATATATTGAGGGAAGAAGATCTTATACAGAAAGGGGGCTGCCAGTATGTAGAGTATGGTTACCGCGGTCATCAGCAGCTCAAGACGAAGAATTTTTTTCGGCAGATGCGTCCTGAGCACCTCATCGTCGGCCATACTCATTTTTGGCAAGGCGAGGGAAGTGATATTCTGCAGAAAGCTTTTGATCTGATTCGGCGTAGCCAATGCAAACGTATAGATTGCAAGCTGTGTAGCACCTAGATAATGGAAGATGATGAACTTGTCGATCTGACCGGCGGCAACTTTCAGGATTTCCATGATACTTAGGTGTACTCCGTACGATGTGGTTGTCGGGTCAATTTCCTTCGAAAGAGGACGCTTCCTTAGTGTGTGCCAGATATAGAAAAATTGCAGGATGGTTTCAGGAATAAAGAACGCAAGCAGGATGATGAACAAATTATCCGTGAAAAAAAGAGTTCCGATCATTACACCGGCGGAAATGATACGGACGACTGACGTCGAGATTGCTGCAAGTTTAAAATCCTTGCGTCCATACAGAAGTGAGAGATAGAGTCCCGATGCCTTGAGTGTAGGTAGCAGCAGCCCTACGAGAATGAAGGAAATGCTCAGTATGATGTTTCCTTGCAGGTAATAATATCCTGCTATGCTGAAACTGATCACTGCGCCAATGAATCCTGCATATGTTTTTATCCAGAATATTTTCCAGAATGATCCTTCGAATCCGCGAGATATGGCCTGAATCAGGGCGGTATTTGCTCCGATCAAAGTGACCGCTGCCAGCATACTCACCCATGATATGACGTATCTATATACGCCATAACTCTCGGGAGGCATCAGGTTTGCAAATGCTATTGCCAGGACAAAACTTGATAGGGAGGTGATAACCTGGCCCGCACTGAGCCAAAACCCGCCCTTGGCGAGGTAGATCATGTCCGTTTTGGTGTATCGCTCGAGAAACCGCAGGGTCTTATAGAGTAAAGGAGGCATTGAAATACTATATCTGAAAAGGGCGTTCAGAGCTAGATATCTCCGATCTTACTGTGATATAGTTGGAGCCACATTATCACGTAATACATTTATATGACTTTAAAAAAGAGCCTGCATTTCCTCGCTATAGCCGCACTTTTTCTTATACCGATCTTTCCACTCATTATCGCCAACTCATTTTTCTTCCCGTTTATCACCGGCAAAGCATTCTATTTCCGTATTCTGGTTGAGATTGCATTCGCTTCATGGGTCATTCTGGCGTTTCTTGACGCGCGATATCGTCCTCGAATATCGGGCCTGACTATCGGTGTGACGTTGTTCGCCGTGATCGCTCTGCTTGCTGATCTTCTCGGCGTCAATCCGCTCCGCAGTATCTGGTCCAACTTCGAGCGTATGGAAGGATGGCTCACGGTATTGCATCTCTGGGCATTCTATCTGGTAAGTACGAGTATGTTCGGAGTTGGCGAGGAAGGGAAGCGTTCGTGGCACCGCTGGCTGAATGTGTCTCTGTTCGTGGCTGGCATCACTATCTTGTATGCCTTCGCGCAGTTGTTCGGTTGGGCGGCAATCCATCAAGGCAGCAGCCGTCTGGACGCGTCACTCGGAAACTCTGCCTATTTTGCCGTGTATCTCCTCATCCATGTCGGCATAGCTACATATATGTTTTTCGTGGCGCAGGCGCGAGCTATCGTGAATGCCGGATTCCTTCGTTGGGTATATCCAATTCTGGGTGTCATCTTCAGCTTTATCATCTTCCAGACACAGACTCGCGGTACCATTCTCGGTCTCATCGGAGGCATTCTCCTTGCGCTTGCATTGTTCGCCATCTTTGGCGCACGTGCTCAGAAGAAATCTCGTCTCATATCCACGGGAGTCATCGCTCTCATCATCGTCATAGGGGTGGTATTCTGGTTCAATCGTGACGCTTCATTCATCAAGAACAATGCGGTGTTGAGTCGTATCGCGAGCATTTCCTGGAATGAGACCAAGACTCAGGCGCGTGCGTACATTTGGCCGATGGCTCTCAAGGGAAGTCTTGAACGACCAATCCTCGGATGGGGACAGGAGAATTTTAACTATATCTTTAATGCCAACTACAATCCCAAGATGTGGTCACAGGAACAATGGTTCGATCGTGCACACAGCGTTTATCTCGACTGGTTGGTAGCTTCCGGTTTCGTTGGCCTGATCGCGTATTTGGCTCTCTATGTTCTGTTGTTGGTTGCGGTCTGGAAGTCTGATATATCAGTCGCACAAAAGAGTATATTGACTGGTTTGACCGTCGGTTATGCCATACACAATGTGTTCGTTTTCGATAACTTGGCGAGTTACGTGTTCTTCTTTGCGTTGCTTGGTTTCGTCGGATCGATATCAACCTCGGCCAAGGGGCATCACTCGAAGCTTCATCAGCGGATACAGCGAGCGACATTCAGTAAGGACGCTGTCGAATATATCGTGGCCCCCATCGCTGTCGTCGTCCTGGTTGCCGGTCTCTATTTCTTCAGTGTACGTCCCATCCAGGCCAACACGCGGCTCATAACTGCTCTTCATGCATGCGGAGATCCTACTACCGTCCGCACTGATTTGTTCGAACATGCACTGGCGCTCCATTCATACACAGCCAATCAGGAAATACGCGAGCAGATCCTCTCCTGTGCTGCGAGTGTGATCAATAGCTCGGTATCGTCGGCAACAAAACAAGCATTCTTCAATCTTGCAGCAGCGCAGATCGATGCACAGGTGGCCGCGACACCTAACGATGCGCGTATGTATATCCTCGGTGGTTCATTCGTGAACAATTACGGCGAAGCTGACAAGGCGGTGGCGCTCCTCGAAAAGGCTCACGCACTTTCACCGGCAAAACAGTCGATCTCATTGCAACTCGCGACAGCCTATGCAAACAATGAGCGTGCTGACGAAGCGGTCGCACTGCTCAAGCAAACATACGAATCCGACTCGACGTTTCCTGCCGCACGGTCGGCATATATCACGGGCTTGATCATCGTAGGTAAGGAAAGTGAAGCTCGTACACTCTTTGGGTCTGATCCGACACTGTTTGAAACGGAGCAGGTGGCGCGCGCATATGTTGTAGTCAAGCAGTACACTAAAGCTATTGCGATATACAAAAAACTTCTAGTGGCGGATCCGACGAACATAAATCTGAAGGTTCAGCTTGCGCAGGCACAGTATGATGGCGGTATGCAGTGGGCAGCGACGGAGACCTTGAAGAGTATCGCGGTCGATCGTCCTGACCTCAAGCCGCAAGTTGACGCCGCTATCAAGCAGATGCAGGCTCCTAAATAGTGTGGACAAGGTACGCTTGCCTTTTCGCTCTAGATATGCTATATTCTTATGGTGAGTACCCGTGTGGGCACTTCCAAATTTCAAATGTTTCGCAAAGTCCCGCCCTCGGCGGGCTTTTGCGTTACTGGGCAAGAAGTATGTCTGTGTTTTTATGTGTCTGCGTAAACCCAGTGGCGAATCTGCTGATTCGTCGCTC